>JAHJPT010000203.1 GCA_018819685.1 Alphaproteobacteria bacterium | reverse complement strand
GTCCAAGTCTTGGCGCCGCCAGCGCCGACACGAAGCCGCAGCCCCGTCACCTTGCTGTCAGGGTGTTCTTCCTGCCCGCTCTTAGGTGACTTTATGGCCGCGATCTTCGTGTCGGTCAGCATCGATCAGCCTTTCCTCTGCTTGCGCTTGAAGGGCACGATCTCTGCCGAAGCAGTTTGGTTGTCCTCATAGATCGCCTGTCGCACTAGCCGGATCATGGTTTCGGCCAAGCGGGTCGCCTGCCCATAATTCAGTGCAATCTCAATTTCACTGTTGCCGCTGGGGATCGTGGCGACAATGCGTTCGCCATCTTGGCGGACATGCGGGGCTCCGGTTGCCAGATGCATCTTTCAAGCCTCCGCCAGCACAGATCGTTGGCCCTGTTCTAGAAGCAGGTCGTCGGCGACGATAAACAGACGGGCGTGGACCGACTCTAGGATTTCCCGCTGAGCATTGCAGAAATCCAGTGCTTCGCAGACCGTGCTGAGCATAGCGACTAGCAAGTTCTGACCATTCGGTCCCTCTTCCTTCGCCATTCCCCTTGCCCGCTCCAGCAGCTCTGCCCTGTCAAATTGGGCCAAGGCCGTGGACAGCGTGATCAAGCGGGACATCGCAGGCCAGCGGTCGTGCATAAATACTTCGAATTCATTCGTGCTCAGGATGCGCGAGAAATGCTGGTTAAGCGCGTCAATGCGCGGAGGGTTCGCGTTGGCGGATTCCGACTGTAGAGTGGGTGTAGCCATGATGATCTCCATACGATCGATTGTGGTCAGAGCCGGGCTGGGATCTAGACCATCCCGCTCGGCTCGCCTGTTACCTTATCGGCAGCAGGTAACGCGATAGGTAACTCAGCGCGAGGTAACATGCAACACAAGAAACGGATGGCAACGGAATTGCGAGGGTTTCAGGGCGGTTGCGAACCTATGGGAAGCAATCGACGAGACTGTTAATCACTTGGTCGTTGGTTCGAATCCAACTCGGGGAGCCATTTTCCGCTACAGCCAGAACGACAGCGCCGCATTTCGGATGCGGCGCCGCTCTGTCATATGCCGAGGAGCAGGCGCAGGCCGACCCAGAAGGTCAAAGCGGCGGTCAGCCAGCGGATCCAGTGTTTCGGCAATAGCCTGACAGCCAGCAGGCTCCCGATCTGCCCCCCGATCGCCACCGCGACCAGCAGCGGCAGGCCGAAGGCGACCGCGGCCTCGAGCCGTTCCGCCCCGCCCTTGAGCAATTGCCCTGTCAGTCCGAACAGCGAATTGACCAGGATGAAAAAGCTCGCCGCGGCGGCGATGGCGCGGGCATCGCGCCAGCGGACGAGATGAAGCAGCGGTGCGAGAAAAATCCCGCCGCCGATCCCGACGACCCCCGCAAGATAGCCAAGCGGCGCGGCCGTGAAAGGTATGTAGCGCGCCAGCCTCGTCTGCTCGGCTGCGTGCGTTTCGCGCACCGGGATCAGCAGGGTCAGGCTGGTGAGCAGCAGGCTCGCGCCGAGTAGCAGCAGAAAACTGCGCTCGCCGATCGGCGTGAGACCGCCTAACAGCGCGGCGGGCGCGGCCAGGGCCGTCAGCGCCAGCGCGCCGCGCCACGGTGTGATCCTGGCGTGAGCGTAGCGGATGCTGCTGCCAGCCACGACCACGATATTGCAGGACAGCGCGATCAGCGGAAGGATTCGGTAATCGGTCCCGGCAAGCGCCAGCAGCGCATTGTATGTCGAGCCGCCGCCGAACCCCACCGAGGCATAAAGCGATGCGGTCGCGAGGAAGGCGGCGGCCAGCCAAAGCATGTCTGCGCCTTACCGCTCCCGCTCCCCTAGGTCAGGCCCGTGCGGAAACCGCTCCGTGGCAATGCTTGTACTTGTTGCCCGAACCGCAAGGGCATGGCGCGTTGCGGCTGATCTCCATCCCGGCATAGGGATTGGAGGTTTCGGACCCGCCGGGACCGACCGCTGCGCGTGAACTGCCCGCCAGTGAGCCGAACAGGCCCGCCTGGCGGCTCGATCCGTCGCCATCGTTGGAATTGTCGAGCCCGGTGAGCGGATCGATATGGCCGGTGAGGAAATCGGGCAGATCGGGCAGGCTGCCTTGCGGCATCGGCTCGGGTTCGCGCACATCGAGCTTCATCAGCTTGGTGGTGACATCCTCGCGCAGCGTCTCGAGCAGGCGCTCGAACAGGCCGAAGGCTTCCTGCTTGTATTCGTTGATCGGCTGCTTTTGCGCATGGGCACGCAGACCGACGACCTGGCGCAGTGCGTCGAGCGTGGCGAGATGCTCCTTCCAATGGTGATCGAGCGTCTGGAGCAGCACGCTTTTCTCGATCGTGCGCCACATCGAGGGATCGACGCGGGCCACCTTGGCATCCATCTGCTGGTCCACTTCGGCGCGAATCCGCTCCTCGATGATCTCGGGTTCGAGCGTGTCTTCTTCCAGCCACGCGTCGAGGGGCGGCGACAGGCCGAGAACCTCGTCGAGCCGTGTCTTGAGACCCTCGATCTTCCACTGCTCGGGATAGGAGCCCGGCGGGCAGGCTTCCTCGACCAGCGCGTTGATCGTGTCGTAGCGCATGTCGAGGACCACTTCGTCCACCGTCTCGCTGTCCATGATTTCGGCGCGCTGTTCATAGATGACCTTGCGCTGGTCGTTCATCACATCATCGTATTGGACGACGTTCTTGCGGACCTCGTAATTGCGGCCCTCGACCTTCTTCTGCGCCGTCTCGATGGCCTTGGAGAGCCATTTGGAGCCGATCGCCTCGCCGTCCTCAAGGTTGGAATTCATCATCTTGGAGAACAGCGTGTCGGGACCAAATATGCGCAGCAGATCGTCTTCGAGGCACAGGTAGAAGCGCGAGAGGCCGGGGTCGCCCTGACGACCCGAACGGCCACGCAGCTGATTGTCGATGCGACGGCTTTCATGGCGTTCGGTGCCGAGCACGAACAAGCCGCCCGCCTCGATCACACGCTCCTTCTCCTCGGCGATCTCCTGCTTGATACGCGCCACCGCCTCGTCGCGCTCGGGGCCTTCGGGCATGTCGCCCAGTTCGTCTTCGATGCGAAATTCGAGATTGCCGCCCAGCTGGATGTCGGTGCCGCGACCGGCCATGTTGGTCGCGATTGTGACCGAGCCGATGCGGCCGGCCTGCGCCACGATGTGCGCTTCCTGCTCGTGCATCCGCGCGTTGAGGACCGCGTGCTTGACGCCTTCCTTGTCAAGAAACTGGCTGAGCAGTTCGGACTTTTCGATCGAGACCGTGCCCACCAGCACCGGCTGGCCGATCTCGTTCTTTTCGCGGATCGCCTTGGCGATGGCCTGGAACTTGTCCATCGTGTTCTTGTAGAACTGGTCGTCCTCGTCGATCCGCGCGACCGGCTTGTGGGTCGGGATCTCGGCGACGTTGAGCTTGTAGATATCCCAAAACTCGGCCGCCTCGGTGGCGGCCGTACCGGTCATGCCCGAGAGCTTGGGATACATGCGGAAATAATTCTGGAAGGTGATCGAGGCCAGGGTCTGGTTTTCCGGCTTGATCTGAACGCCTTCCTTGGCCTCGACCGCCTGGTGCAGACCGTTCGACCAGCGGCGGCCATCCATCATGCGGCCGGTGAATTCGTCGATGATGACGATCTGGTCGTCCTTGACGATATAATCGATGTCGCGCTTGAACATCACATTGGCCTTGAGCGCCTGATCGAGGTGATGGACGATCTGCGTGTTCTCGACGTCATAAAGGTTGCTGCCCTCGAGCAGCCCTGCATCCTCAAGCAGACGTTCGGCCTTTTCGGTGCCGTCCTCGGTGAGGATGACCGAGCGCGCCTTTTCGTCCTTCTCGTAATCGCCATCGTCGAGGTTGAGCACGATCGCGTTGACCGCGATGTACATCTCGGACTTGTCGTCGGTCGGCCCCGAGATGATCAGCGGCGTGCGCGCTTCGTCGATCAGGATCGAATCGACCTCGTCAACCACCGCGAAATTGTACGGGCGCTGCACCATCTGGTTGCGCTCATGCTTCATGTTGTCGCGCAGATAGTCGAAGCCGAACTCGTTGTTGGTGCCGTAGGTGATGTCGGCAT
>JAHJPT010000014.1 GCA_018819685.1 Alphaproteobacteria bacterium | reverse complement strand
CGCCGGGATGGACGTGCGCCCGCATCCGCATATCAATCTCGCGACGGTGACCTGGCTGTTCGAGGGCGCGATCGACCATCGCGACAGCCTCGGCAGCTATTCGACCATCCGGCCGGGGCAGGTCAATCTGATGACCGCCGGGAGCGGCATCGTGCACTCGGAACGTTCGCCGCAGGAGCACCGCGAGACCGGTCCCCGGCTCTATGGGATGCAGACCTGGCTGGCGCTGCCCGATGGGCGCGAGGAGATCGACCCGGCGTTCGAGGCGGTGGTCGATCTCCCCGTGATCGCGGACAAGGGCGCAAAAGCGACTGTCGTGATGGGTGAATTGTGGGGCGAACGCGCCCCGGTCACGACCTATGCCCAGACGATTTACGCCGAAATCATGCTGGAATCCCGAGGCTCTATCCCGATCGAGCCGAGCGCCGACGAGCGCGCGTTGATGCTGGTCGGCGGCGCGGCGAGCATCGATGGCACCACGCTCGATCTCTATACGCTCACCGTGCTCGAGCCCGGACGCAGCATGACACTGAGATCGGACCAGGGCGGGCGAGTGATCCTGCTCGGAGGCGAAGCCTTTGCCACCCAGCGCCATGTCTGGTGGAACTTCGTCAGCTCGAGCCGCGAGCGGATCGAACAGGCCAAGGAAGACTGGCGCGAGCGGCGGTTTCCCGAGGTACCGGGCGATTCCGAGGAGCGTATTCCTCTTCCCAGAGGCGCGCCGAAGACCGTCACTTACCCGTAAGCACCGGCCCCAGAAACGTCCAAAGGCGACCGGGCAGCGCTAACACAACGCAAATATCAGGAGAGTATCATGGGTTTCGAAGGCAAGAGCGTCTGGATCACGGGCGCGTCCTCGGGCATCGGCGCGGCGCTGGCGCGCGAATGGGCGGGCCGGGGTGCGCGGGTGATCCTGTCCGGCCGCGACGAGGCGCGGCTGAACGAAGTCGCCGCATCGCTCGCCACCGAAACGCTGGTGCTCCCCTTCGATGTCCGCGACGAGGATGCGATGCGCGAGGCGACCGCACGCGCGACCCAAGGGGCCGGAGTCGACATCTTCGTCGCCAATGCAGGGGTCTCGCAGCGCAGCCCCGCGGTCGATACGGCGATGCAGGTTTACCGCGACATTATCGATATCGACCTCACCGCGCAGATCGCCGCGACGCAGGCGCTGCTGCCGCACTTGACCCAGCGCGGCAGCGGCAAGCTGGTGTTCATCTCCTCGGTGGCGGGCAAGGTCGGGGTGCCGCTGCGGACCGCCTATTGCGCCGCCAAATTCGGGCTGATCGGCTACGCCGATGCGCTGCGCGCCGAATTGTCGCTGAGCGGGATCGACGTTCATGTCGTCTGCCCCGGCTCGGTCGCCACCGATGTCAGCCGCAATGCGCTGACCGGCGATGGCAGCCGGCGCGGCCACAGCGACAAGGCCATCGACGAGGGCATCGCGCCCGGCGATGCCGCGAAGACGATCGTCGATGCGATTGAGCTCAACCAGCGCGAGATCATCGTTGCGCAAGGGATGGAGGAAGCCATGGCCGAACTGCGCCGCACTCCCGACCAGTTGTTCGACCAGATTTCGCAGATGGTCGCAAAGGGCTATATGGCCAAGATGCAGGTGGAGGATCGGTGATGGAACAGACCCGCGTCACACTCGCCAACGGGATCGAACTCGACGTGGTGGACGAAGGGCCGCGCGACGCGCCGGTGCTGATCTTCCTCCACGGCTTTCCCGAGAGCCACCGCACATGGCGGCATCAGGTCGCACATTTCTCCAAGAACTTCCGCTGCATCGCGCCCGACCAGCGCGGCTATCGCGGCTCGTCCAAACCGCCCGCGGTGGAGGATTACACCCCCGACAAACTCGTGGGCGACATCTTCCTGCTCGCCGATGCGCTGGGGGTCGAGCGCTTTACCGTGATCGGACACGACTGGGGCGGCGCGATCGCCTGGGGGGTGGCACTGATGGGACAGATGAATGGCCGCGTGACCCGCGCGGTCGTGGCGAATGCCCCGCATCCGGCGATCTTCCAGCGGCTGCTCTACACCAATCGGGTCCAGCGCGAGGCGAGCCAGTATATGCGCGGGTTCCGCGATCCGGCGAACGACGCGCTGGTGCGCGAGCACGGGCTTGGCGGCATCCTGCTGCAGGAAATCCGCTGGGATGCGCCCGACAAGATGGAGCCCGAGGAGCGCGCGCAATTGCTCGAGGACTGGCAGGACCGCGACGCCGCCTTCGCGATGCTCAACTGGT
>JAHJPT010000202.1 GCA_018819685.1 Alphaproteobacteria bacterium | reverse complement strand
GGAAACCGGGCTGTGGGGTAGCCGCGCCTATGCCGCCGCGCATGCCGACGAGCCGGTCTATGTCGGCCTCGAGAGCGATTTCGGCGCCGACAGAATCTGGCGGCTGGAGAGCAATTTCACCGCCAGCGACCCCGATCTCTACCGTCGGCTGGCGCAGGCCGTGGCCCGCTTCGGCGTTGCACCCTCGACCAATGTCGCCACCGGCGGCGCGGATCTCAACCTGGTCCGCGAGCAGGGCGGGGCGCTGATCGATCTGCAGCAGGACGGCACCCGCTATTTCGATCTCCACCACACCGAGAACGATACGCTGGACAAGATCGACCCGGTGCAATTGCGCCAGAACGTCGCGGTGTGGACTGCGGTGGTCGGGCTGCTCGCCAATCACCGCCCGGAAATCGAACGCGGCGAGTAACCCGGCGGGTCAGGCGGCGAAGCTGCGCGCGGTCAGCCGCCTGACCTGCACCGCCTGGAGCGCCGCTCGCGCCGCCAGGAACACCGCGAAGGACAGCCACAACCCGTCGTTGCCCAGAGGCCAGGTCAACCACAGCAGCGCGGCATAAAGCACCGCTGCGCCGAGCATCGAACCAAGCAACGCCCGGGTCCAGCTGGCGCCGACGAACACGCCATCGTAGACGAAGGCGGCAAACCCGGCGATCGGGATCACCGCCAGCCAGACCGCGTGCTGTCGCCCCATCTGCGCGACTTCGGCGGTGGCAGCAAAGCTGTCGATCACCGGGCCGGCGAGCAGCGCGAACAGTGCCGACAGCACCAGCGCCACTCCGAGCCCGCGCCACAGCAGCGCTCGGATATAGCGCACGAAACCCTCGCGATCGCGCGCGCCCAGCCTTTCGCCGTTGAGCACCTGCGCCGCGTTCTCGAACCCGTCGAGCAGCAACGCAGTGACCACGAACAGTTGATAGAATATGCCGTTGGCCGCGAGCGAAACCACGCCGCGCTCGGCGCTCAACCGCGTCAGCGCCGCCATCGCCACCATCAGCACCAGCGTGCGCAGGAACAGGTCGCGATTGACCGAGAGAAAGGGGCGCAGCTCCGACCAGCGCAAATTGGCTCGCTGCGACAGCGCAGCGCGCAGAGCCTTCCCGGAGGTTCCCATCAGGATGAACCCCGCGACCGCCGCCAGCTTGGCCACTTCGGCGATAAAGCTCGACCAGCCGATCCCGGCGATCCCCCAGTCGAAACCCAGCGCCAGCCACGCCCCCAGCGCCAGGTTGAGCAGATTGTAGCCGACCTCGAAGGCCAGTACCGCGCGCATCTGGCGCCGCCCGACGAGAAAACCGACGAGCGCGAAATTGGCCATAACCGCAGGCGCGCTCCAGTAGCGGATCTCGGCATAGACCCGCGCCGCGCCAAGCACCTCGCCATCCGCCCCGAGCGCGCCAAGCAGCGCGGGCAGCAGCAGCGGCTTGGCCGCCAGCAGCGCCAGCGCGATCGCCAATCCCACAGCCAGCCCGCGCATCAGCACCGCCGCCTGCTCCGCCTCGCCGCGCCGCGTTCCCGCCTGCGCCACGAGACCGGTGGTCCCGGTCTTGAGGAAGTTCATGACCACGAACAGCATCGCGAACAGCCGCGCGCCGATCTCGACCGCACCCTGCGTCGGTGCATCGCCGAGCCGTCCGACGATCCACATATCGCCCACCCCGATCATCGCCGTGGCGACATTGGTCACCATCGCGGGCAGCGCGATCGCCCAGATGGCGCGGGTGTCGAGCGGAGTTCGGTGTGCGGCAGCGTCGGTCATTCAGAAATGTCCTCCCGCTCGCGTCAACGCCGGACTCGCTCTCACCGGGCGTGCAGGCCGGCGCAAGGTCTCACGCGAGAAACGGCTCGGCCAGAGCGCGGACATCCACCCGCGCCTTGAGCCGAGCGGCGAGCAGCGCGGTCCCGCTGATCTTGCGCTGGACGAACAGGATATCGGGCGGCGGGAGATGCCAGCTGCCTTTGTCGGCGGCGATTTCCATACCTTCCTCGCGCAGCGCGCCGACGAAGCTTCGATCGCCGAAATCGAACGGACCCGGCCGGTTGAGCTCATCCGCGATTACCGCGATCATTCGATCGACCCGTGAGCGGTGGCGAACGACGGCGGCTTGGCCCACAAAACCCGCCGAGACCGCCGCGTCGCGGATAGCGCTACGGTCGTCGCAGAGGCCGGCCTGCAGCAACCCGCGATAGCCCTGCACGGTTGCCGGAGCGATGCCACGAGCGGCGCCGAAATCGAGCAGCACCAACCGTCCGGAATCGGGCTGGTAGCGGTAATTGGCGAAATTGGGGTCGGTCTGCATCACTCCGAATTCGAACAGCTCGCGCAGTACCAGCGCAATCAGCCTGCGCATCGTTTCGTCGCGCGTTTCCTGCGGCGCACTCTCAAGCGATTCGATCGGCTGGCCGGGCACGAAGCTCATCGCCAGCACGCGATCGGTGGTGAATTCGCGGTCTAGCTCGGGCACCGCGACGTCCGGTGAATCGGCAAGCAACTCGCCGAACAGCGCCATCTGCGCGCCCTCGCGCTCGTAATCGGCTTCCTCGGCGAGCTGACGCTTGGCCTCGGCGAGCAGCGGCCCGATATCGAGTTCGCGCGGCAGCAGGCCCGACAGACGCAACAGCGTCGCGACATTGTCGACATCGGCATCGATGCTTTCGCGCACGCCGGGATATTGCACCTTGATCGCCAGCTCGCGCCCGTCGTGGGTGACCGCGCGGTGGACCTGACCGATAGACGCCGCAGCAATCGGGCGGGGCTCGAAACGCGCGAAGCGCGCCCGCCAGTCCTTTCCCCAATGCTGCGCGAGCACGCGGTTGAGCTGGGCGGGCGGCATGTGATGGGCGTTGTCGCGCAGCCGCGCCATGATCTGCGACAGTTCGGCGGGCAGCAGATCGCCCGCGTCGAGCGAGATCATCTGCCCCAGCTTCATCGCCGCACCCCGCAGATGCGAAAGGCGATCCACCGCGCTGCCGATGTTGCCCGGCGTCAGCAGCATGTCGCGCATCCGCGGGCGTTCGCCATCGGCGAGCCGTCGCGCACCCTCGGCGAGCATCCCGCCCGCGACGCCGCCGGCCAGGCGCCCGAACTGGCCCAGCCGCGACAGCCTGCCGCGCGGTATCCGACGCCCGCTTCCCCGGTACCGATCCTCGCTCATGCGATCACCAGAACCGGCTTCCGGGGATACCCTTGAACGGCCCGGCGAGCTTGCCGGTGATCCAGCCGCCATAGAATTCGCCGGGTTGAGGGGTGACCGTCTCGCCGTCGACGCTGCAGCGATCGAACGGCGCGGCATAGAAGGCGACATGATCGCGCAGCACGGCGAAGGGCGCAGTCGGATCGGGATAGCTCCAGCCTACTCTGGGGATCACCGCATCGCCGATGACGACGTCCCAATACACTGCGGCGCCCTTCCACTCGCAAAAGGAACTGCCCGCAGCGCGGCGCAGCACGCCGGGTGCGATATCTGCGGGAGGGATGTAATAGCTGGGTGGGTGGCTGGTCTCGAGCGTGCGGATGGCCGAACTGGTGCTGGCGACGATCCTGCCTTCGTGTTCGATAAGGATATTCGCGTCCGTGGGTTCGGCGATCGCCGGGCGCGGATAATTCCAGACGCTTTCCTGCCCGGGGCCAGCGGGTTCCGGGCGCGGCTTCATCGCCGCGGCCCTGGCGCAGTGCCGGTCACCGGGTCGCCGTGGTTCCGCCACGCAGCGATCCGCCAGCGGGCGGAGTTGACACGCTCGGAGCCAGACCGATCGCGGGCTCGTAATCCTCGCTTCGCAGCGTGAGCATATAGGCGACGAGATCGTCGATCCTCTCCTCAGGGATTTCGAAATACATCTCGCGCGGATAGTCATGCGAGGCCTTCAGCCACCGCGCCAGCGATTCCCGCGTCACGCCAGGGGCGTTCGCGACGGCTTCGAAGCTCGGTGCGGCGGGCAGAGGGGAGGTTTGCAGCCTTCCCACCGCGTGGCAGTCGGCGCAACGGTTCTGTGCGAAGCTTTCTCCGCGCAGCGCCGGTGAATCGGATGCCGTGGCAGTCTGCGCGGGAGAGGCGACAAGCGCATCATCGGCAGGGGTCATCTCGCAGGCGCTGAGAAGCATGGCGAGGGCGAGGATGGCGGCTGCTTTCATAACGCCGAACATTGCAGCCTAACCCCGAAATGACAAGCGATTGGACAGGGGAGCAGAGCGTCTCGGGCAGGGAGGCCGGTCCGCAGGTTGCTCAGGTCAGCCTGTCATCCGCCAGCGCCT
This sequence comes from Alphaproteobacteria bacterium, assembly GCA_018819685.1. GTDB lineage: Bacteria > Pseudomonadota > Alphaproteobacteria > Sphingomonadales > Sphingomonadaceae > Qipengyuania > Qipengyuania benthica. The sequence continues at coordinate 6,233 of JAHJPT010000202.1, read as the reverse complement.
CGGTCAGGCCGGGCCGAAATCTGGGGTGCGCGATCGCGATCAGCGCCTGCGCCCGTTCGCGGAGCGATTTTCCCTTCAGATCCACGACGCCGTACTCGGTCGCGACGAGTTGGGTGTCGTTGCGCGGCACCGTAACGGGGCCATCGAGCTTGGGTACGATCCGCGAGACCGTTCCGTCCCTGGCGGTCGAATGACACACGATGATCGACTTTCCGCCCCGCGACGCCGCCGCGCCGCGGACGAAATCCAGCTGGCCGCCCGAGCCGCTGTACTGCCGGCCGAGCAGGTGTTCGGAATTGCAGGCGCCGCCCAGATCGATCTGCAGCGTGGCATTGACCGAGACCATCCGGTCGTTCTTGGCGATGTGACGCGGATCGTTGACCGTCTGGACCGGAGCGCTGTGGATGGCGGGATTGTCGTCGAGAAAATCGTAGAATGCGCGGTCGCCCATCGCGAAGGTGAAGACGCTACGGCCCGGATAGGTAGCCTTGCAGCGGTTGGTCACCGCGCCGCAGCGGATCAGATCGGCCAGCCCAGGGGTCAGCAATTCGGTGTGGATGCCGAGATCCTTGTGATCGCGGAGCATCGCGCAGACCGCGTTGGGCAGCGTGCCGATCCCCATCTGAAGACAGGAACCATCCTCGATCAGACCCGCCACTGTCCGGGCGATCGTCTGGTCCTCGGGGCTGCTGGCGGGGAAGGCAAGTTCGACCAGCGGCGTCTCGTGCTCGACGATCGCGTCGACTTCGGAGATATGAAGCAGCGAATCCCCGAACACCCGCGGCATGTTGGGGTTTACCTCGACCACCAGCCGCCGGGCCGATCGCGCCACCGTGCTGGCATAGTCGTTGCCGGTCCCGAATGTGAACCAGCCGTGCCGGTCCATGGGCGAGACCGCCGTTACGAATGTATCGACCGCGACATCCTCGGACAGCAGTTTCGACGATTCGCTGAAGGCGACCGGGACGAAATCGATCGCGCTTCGCCCGGCCTCGGCGGCACGCTTGATGATGTCGCGCTCGATCCGGGTCAGGAACATGCAATGCGGCCGCACCCGATCGAGCAGATCGTCGCGCAAAATGGTGCGCGCCGCGTGCTCCATCGAATGGAAATACCACAGGTTCAGCCGCTCGAGACCGCCGCTTTCGACCCTTTGCGCCAATGCGGTGAGCAGCGCCGGCGGTTGCCCCACGGCCATGGCCATGGCGACGTTGTCGCCGGACCGGATCTCGGCCACGGCGGCATCCGGAGTGGTCAGTCGCGAGCGATAGAGAGTTTCTGCATCCATGCGCGCAGATTAGGGCAGGGACGGTGCAGGCGATAGCCCGCCAGACAGATCCAGCCGCGCTGACGAGATCCGCACCCCAAGATGCCGGCAATTCAGAAAAGGCTGGTCGGGGAGACAGGATTCGAACCTGCGACCCTCTGCTCCCAAAGCAGATGCGCTACCAGGCTGCGCTACTCCCCGACTGAGGCCTTACTCGCCCCGCTCCATCCATCCGCCCACATCCGGTGGGCCCGGCAGGATTCGAACCCGCGACCTAGCCGTTATGAGCGGCCAGCTCTAACCACTGAGCTACAGGCCCAAGCATGCCGGATGGGCACATGCCGGATGAGCGGGCTGGCGGTTATACCGCGCCGCCGCGCAGGGCAAGCAAAAGGCGTTCAGACCTCGACGCTGGCGATGATTTCACCCACCGTAGTCGGCCGCACCGATCGCAGTGCGAGATAGGCATAGATCGCACGCAGCCAGTCGTAGAGCGCGTCGAGATCGTCCTCGTTGCGGACATAGGGAGTCTGGCCCACCATCAACGAGGGACTGTGGAAGCTGAGCACCAGCAGCGGGAGACCGTCGTCGATCGCGATGTCGATGCCGCGCAAGGCTTCGTCGCGGGTTACGCCTTCGGGGGTCAGAGCGATCTTCTCCAGCAGCGCCAGCCGCGACAGGATGCCGTTGACCAGAGGGTAGGCGGAGGCGCGCGGGTGGAGCCATTGCCCCTGCTTGCGCAACAGGCCCCAGAAAACGGTGGTCAGCGGCAGTTCGAGCAGCTTGCGTTCGGCATCGACCCAATAGGGTTCGATCGGATGGCGCGAATAATCGACGCCGTGGACGGCGCTGTAATCGAAGCGCGCACGCACCGAACTGTCGATGGCGACACCGGCCTCCTTGAGGAGCTTGGCGGTGTTGGGCCCGAGACCATAGCGCCCCGCGCGATAGATTTGCGGGTGGCAGCCGAAATTCCTCTCGATCGCATCGCGCAGCCGCATGAATTTCTCGCGTTCCACAGCGGCGGGGAGGTTGCCGGCGAAGCTGTTGTAGGGCGTGACTTCTTCGTCGTGCGGTGGGTTGACCCAGGGGTGGAGCTGGAGTCCGATCTCGGCGGTACCCCGCCGCACGGCGTCGCCAAGGAGCTCCTGCGCGCGCGGCGACTGGGCGATCGGCCAATCGATCAGATAGACGGGCGAGACGCCGATCCCTTCGGCGAACTGCTGGAACTTGGCGAGCGCGCGGAACTGTTTGAGCCCATATTGATGAGCGTTGAAATCGCCGTTCCAGTCGAATTCCTCTTCGGTGTCGACGGTCAGCAGCGAACGCTGGCCGAAGTCGCTCTCGAAGCGCGCCTTCGAGGCCCGAAGCGGAAGGGCAATCAGTGAATTCGACAATATGTTACCCCCCTCTGCCGGCCCGTGCCCCGGGCCGCACCCCGGCGCGATCTCATCCCGTCGCGCTGTCCGGAGCATCCACTCGGCTAGGTGGCACCGCCGCGCCGGTCAATAGCGGCAGGGTCAGCACCAGCCTATCCGCTTCTTGCGCCAACTCGCCGCCGGCGGCGCGCGCTTCCGCCCGCGCCAGCCGCAGCGAAAAGCCCGCGCCGAAGATGCCCGGACTGAGCGCGCCGCCAGAGGGCCTCGTCTGGGTGGAGAAGGGGTCTTTGGATGCCGCGAGCGTGGCGGGAATGGCGCTGCGCAGCGACAGCTGGTCGTCCTCCTGTCGCAGTTCCAGCGCGATCCGCTCGCCCGCGCCGGTGGTCGCGGCGATGGTCGCCAGCAGCCGCCAGGCGAGCATCTCGGCGTCCTGCTGTTCGAGCGCCAGCACGGCAGTCGTCGCTTTGCAATCGAACTCGAGGCGCGCGACGCGTGACGACAGGACAGTCTGCAACTGCTCGATCTGCTTGCGGAGGATGGCGCCGAAATCGCTGCTGCCCGGTTCGAGATCGAGCACGCCGCCTTCGAGGCGCACCAGCCGGTCGAGCTCGTCGAAGCCCGCAAGCATCCGCGCGCTGTCGCCTGCGATCGCTGCCGCCAGCGCGCGGTATTCATGCGGCGTCGCACCGAACAATTGCTGCTGGATCACCTCGGCAAAGCCCTGGATCGCGTTCACCGGGGTGCGCAATTCGTGCAGCAGCTGGCGGATCCGATCGGCTTCGCTTTCGGCCTGCTCCTGCGCGCTGATGTCGGCGGGGCGGCGGAAGCGCCCGACATAGCCGTAGAAACGGCCGTCGGTGCGGGTGAAGCGCGGGGTCGCATCGACCAGCCAGGTGCCCGCGATCCGATCGGCGCCGGCCAGTTCGACCGGTGCCTCGCGCAACGGCTGGCGGTTAAAGAAGGCGCTGGCGAAGGCATTCTGCGGACCGGGGGCAGAACGATCCTGCCCGCGCACCAGATCGGTTCCGACCACCATCGGGGCGATCGGCGGATCGGCCCAATCGATCTTGCCATCGACATCGGCGGTGAAGGTGAACAGCTCGCTGCGTCGACGCGCCCCCTCGCGGGGCTCGCGGTCGAGCGGCAATTGCGGCGCGGCGGCGCCCGCGCCTGCGGATGGGACGGTCTCGCGCGCCTTGTTGAACGCCTCGATCCGCCGGACCAGGGCGGCGATGCCGCTGTCGTCGCCGGAGCTCGTGCCGGCGGTCGACGGCTCAGCTGGCGCGTCTGCGATCTGCGCCGGCGGCGGGGGAGCCGGCTCCGCGAGCGATGCCCGCTCGGGCAGGGGCAGTCCGCGATCGCTGACGCCCAGCCGGTCGAGAATGGCAATTGCGCCAGCAGGCAGATTGCGGCGATTGCGCAGGAAGCCGCGGGCGCGGATCGGGAGCTCGGGGATGGCTTGCGTCCATTCCTCCTCGCTCAGCCGCGCCTGCGCCAGAGCGGCGGCGGCGACATCGGGTTCGGCCTCGGCCAGCCATGCGACCAGCCGCGCATTGCGGATACGCACCCCGTCGCATTCGACGATCCGCGCGCGTTCGCGAAACGGGATCAGCGCGCCGAGCGCGTCGAGCCGCAGATAGGCCGCTGCCTCCAGGCTTGCATCGCGCCCTCCCGCCGGCCCGCCGAGCAGATCGAGCAGCTGGCGGAACTGCGTCCGCGCTGCCCGCTCGCCAGTCGCCCGATGGCGCAGAACGGTGGCAAGGCGGTCGTCGAAATGCATGCTTCTCCGGGTTGGGAAAGGGCTCGGCGCCGTCCTCTGTGGCCGCCGGGGACGGGCCGGTCGGCTGCCCCGATGCCTTCGCACCTATGGCTTCATATCTGTGTAACGAACAGGCTGAACACAAAGTTGCGCCCACGTTGCAAAGCGGGACAATTGCTGGCAAGAACAACATTATTAGCAGAACGCGCATCGTCGCGGCACAAGCTTTCGCACCTGCAGCGAAACATGTCGCGCCGGCCGAAATGGGGGCTCATTGGAATGGCAAACCTCGACACTATCGATCGTCGCCTGCTGGCAGAGTTGCAGGACGACGGGCGAATGACCAATGTCGAGCTTGCCCATCGCGTCGGCCTCACCGCGCCGCCATGCCTGAGGCGGGTGCGTGCGCTCGAGGAACTGGGCGTCATCCGCGGCTATCACGCCGATCTCGAACCGGCGAAGCTGGGCTTCTCGATCACCGTATTTGCCATGGTCAGCCTGCGCAGCCAGGCCGAGGGCGATCTGCGCGAATTCGAGGCGGCGATGGCGCATCTGCCCGAGGTGCGCGAAGTGCACATGCTCAATGGCGAGATCGACTTCATCCTCAAGATCGTGAGCGAGGATCTGCAGCGGTTCCAGGAATTCCTGACCAGCAAGCTCACGCCCGCGCCCAATGTCGCCAGCGTCAAGACCTCGCTGACGATCCGGACCAGCAAGAACCTGCCGGGGGTTCCGTTGGGATAGGGGCGGGCGCCCACGCTTCAACCTACGCGAGAGCGCCGCGTGAGGTTATGCCTCGCGTTCCCTGAGCCAGTCCTCGAGCCATTTGATCGAATAGTCGCCGCTCAGCACATCGTCCTGCGCGAGCAGCGCCTGATGCAGCGGGATGCTGGTCTTGACCCCTTCGATCACCATCTCGTCGAGCGCGCGGCGCAGCCGCATGATGCATTTCTCGCGGCTGCGACCATAGACGATCAGCTTGGCGATCATGCTGTCGTAATAGGGCGGGATGCGATAGCCCGCGTAAAGCCCGCTATCGACCCGCACATGCATGCCTCCCGCGGCGTGGTAATAGGTCACGTCGCCGGGGCTGGGGGCGAAGGTGAAGGGATCCTCGGCGTTGATCCGGCACTCGATCGCATGGCCCTTGAACTCGATCTCGTCCTGCGTGACCGACAGCGGCTTGCCTTCGGCGATGCGGATCTGTTCGCGAACCAGGTCGATCCCGGTGATCATCTCGGTAACCGGGTGCTCGACCTGCAGCCGCGTGTTCATCTCGATGAAGTAGAACTCGCCGTCTTCCCACAGGAATTCGATCGTCCCCGCGCCGCGATAACCCATATCGGCCATCGCTTTCGCGCAGATGGCGCCCATCCGGTTGCGGTCTTCCTCGCCGAGCACCGGCGAGGGGGCTTCCTCGAGCACCTTCTGGTGGCGGCGCTGAAGCGAGCAGTCGCGCTCGCCCAGATGGATTGCCGCGCCCCGACCGTCGCCGAAGACCTGAAATTCGATATGGCGCGGATTGCCGAGGTATTTCTCGATATAGACGGTCGCGTCGCCGAAGGCGGATTTCGCTTCATTGCCCGCCTGCCGCATCAAGGTTTCGAGCGTTTCCTCGCTCTCGCACACCTTCATCCCGCGCCCGCCGCCGCCCGAGGCGGCCTTGATGATCACCGGGTAGCCGATCTCCTGCGCGATCTGGCGCGCCTCGTCGAAATCGCTGACCGCGCCCGCCGAGCCAGGGACCAGCGGCAGCCCGAGAGCGCCCGCGGTGCGCTTGGCCTCGACCTTGTCGCCCATGGTGCGGATATGTTCGGGCTTGGGGCCG
>JAHJPT010000201.1 GCA_018819685.1 Alphaproteobacteria bacterium | reverse complement strand
GGTCTGGGCGCACCACATGTACACCACCGGTCTCGATGTGAACACGAAGATGTATTTCACCGCCGCGACCATGGTCATCGCGGTCCCGACGGGCGTGAAGATCTTCAGCTGGATCGCTACGATGTGGGGCGGTTCGATGGAGTTCAAGAGCCCGCTGGTCTGGTCGCTCGGCTTCATCTTCCTGTTCACGGTCGGCGGCGTGACCGGTGTCTATCTCGCCAATGGCGGCGTCGACGACGTGGTCCACGACACCTATTTCGTGGTCGCGCACTTCCACTACGTGCTGTCGATGGGCGCGGTGTTCTCGCTGTTCGCCGGGTTCTACTACTGGTTCCCCAAGATGAGCGGGCGGATGCATTCCGAACTGCTCGCGCACCTGCACTTCTGGGGGTTCTTCATCGGTGTGAACGTGATCTTCTTCCCGCAGCACTTCCTCGGCCTCAACGGGATGCCGCGGCGTATCCCGGATTATCCGGCGGCGTTCGAGTACTGGAACAACATCAGCTCGGTCGGCTATCATATCATGGCCGCTTCGATGCTGCTGTTCTTCGCCAATCTGATCTACGCCTTCACCGTCGGCAAGAAGGCCCCCGCCAACCCCTGGGGCGAAGGTGCGACGACGCTGGAATGGACGCTGTCCAGCCCGCCGCCGTTCCACCAGTTCGAGACCCTGCCGGTGATCGAGGAACATCATGATTACCACGACCACCGGCAGGACGTTCCGAAGGAAACGAGCGTCTGAGCGGTCGGTCATAACGAATTGACGAGCGGCCGGTCCCAATGGGGCCGGCCGTTTGCGTTGACGGCAGGCACACAGACGACGCATTCCTGTCGTCAGAGGAGATGTTCATGACTACGACCAGTCAAGATATGCGCCTGATCGATGTTGGAGAGCTATCGCTGCGCTGTGCGATCTCCGGAGAGGGACCGCTGGTCGTCTTCGTCCATGGTTTTCCCGAGAGCTGGTACAGTTGGCGCCACCAGATCGGCCCCGTCGCCCAAGCCGGATTCACTGCCTGCGCGATCGACGTGCGCGGCTATGGCGGTTCCGACAAGCCCGAAGCGATCGAAGCCTATGCGATGGAGCGGATCGTCGGCGATCTGGTCGGGTTGAGGCAGGCGCTCTCGCCCGATCAACCCGCGGTGCTCGTCGGGCATGATTGGGGCGCACCGATCGTGTGGAATTCGGCGCTGACGAACCCTGAGCATTTCCGCGCCGTCGCGGGTTTCTCGGTGCCGTTCGGCGGGGTGCCGAACCGGCCCTTCACCGAGGTTTTCCGCGAGCATTTCACCGCCAAGGGGCGGTTCTTCTATCAGGAGTACTTCCAGGAGCCCGGCGTCGCGGAGGCCGAGGCCGAGGCGGATCCGCGCGAGTTCGTCCAGCGGATGATGTATTCGATCTCGGGTGATGTGCCGCCGGGAGACTATTGGGACAAGGCGCTGGGCGCCACATTTCTCGAAGGACTTCCCGAACCGCAACCGGTCGAGTGGCTGAGCGAGACCGATCTCGATTTCTACGAAGACGAATTTCGAACCTCCGGTTTTCGCGGTCCGCTCAACCGCTATCGCAACCATGAACGCGATTACGAATGGCTGCAGCAATTCGCCGGAAGGCTGATCGATCAGCCCGCGCTGTTCATCGGCGGCGACCGTGACCCTGCATCCTTCCTGTTCGGCGCGATCGAGGATCCGGTGGGGTTCACCCGCATGTTCGCCCCCAACGTCGAGGGATGCGTACTCGAGGGCTGCGGGCACTGGACCCAGCAGGAAAAACCCGAGGAAGTGAACCGCCTGCTGCTCGACTGGCTGCACCGGCTCTAACGCCCTTTCGCGCCGGGCCTTGTGCGTCTATATGGCGCTCACACCATGCCCCAGACCGTACCCCTTGTCCTGCCCGCCGATTGGCGCGACTTCTTTGCTCTGACCAAACCCCGGGTGATGAGCCTGGTGATCTTCACCGGGCTGTGCGGCCTGCTGGCAGCTCCCGGAGCGATCCATCCGGTGCTCGGATTTACCGCCATCCTGTGCATCGCGCTGGGCGCGGGAGGGGCGGCGGCGCTCAACCAGTGGTGGGAAGCCGACATCGACGCCGGGATGAAGCGGACCGCCAAACGCCCGCTCCCGGCCGGCCGGATGCAGCGCGGCGACGCGCGCGACTTCGGGATCGCGCTGTCTGTGACCTCGGTTCTGGTCATGGGGCTGGCGATCGGCTGGCTGGCGGCCGCGATCCTGGCGCTCTCGATCGTCTATTACGCCGTGGTCTACACCATCTGGCTGAAACCCCGTACGCCGCAGAACATCGTTATCGGCGGCGGTGCCGGCGCGTTTCCACCGCTGATCGGCTGGGTCGCGGTGACCGGCGAGATCACGATGATGCCGGTGCTGCTGTTTGCGATCATCTTCTTCTGGACCCCGCCGCATTTCTGGGCGCTCGCGCTGTTCGTGAAGTCGGATTACGCCAAGGTCGGCATCCCGATGATGCCGGTCGCCCGCGGCGAGACCAGCACGCGCCGCCAGATCTTGGCCTATGCCCTGCTGTTGGTGCCGATCGCGGCCGCCCCGTGGCTCATCGGCGGAACCGGCCTGGTTTACGGACTTGCGGCGCTCGCATTGTCGCTTGCCTTCCTTGCGCTTTCGCTTCCCGTCGCTTTTCGCCAGACGGGTCCCGACGACGCGATGAAGCCGGAAAAGCGGTTGTTCGCCTTCAGCATTCTCTACCTGTTCGCGCTGTTCGCGGCGCTGGTTCTGGATCGGGTGCTGGTAGCCAACGGAGTGACGGCATGACGCCGGAAGAAGAGACCGAATTCAAGCGCCGCCGGCGCAGCCGCAATCTCGCGCTGGGCGCGGTGCTGCTGTTCTTCGTGGTGCTGTTCTACGCGATCACGATCGTAAGGATGGGCGACTGAGCATGACTACGGCCACCCTCGACAATCGCAACGCGCGGACCGCCTTCTTCGCGTTCTTGGGCGCCGCCGCCATGCTGGGAATGGGGTATGCTGCAGTCCCGCTCTACAACCTGTTCTGTCAGGTTACCGGGTTCGGCGGGACGACCCAGCGCGCCAGCGAATCCGATGCGGCGCTGGCTGCCAAGATGGCGCAGAGCGCAGGTGGAAGAACGATGTCGATTCGCTTTGACGGCAACACCGCAACCGACGTGCCGTGGACCTTCCGGCCAGAGCAATCGACCGACACGGTCCAGATCGGCCAGCGCGATCTGGCCTTCTACACCGCCCGCAACGACAGCGATGTGCCCATCACGGGGACCGCGACCTTCAACGTCGAGCCCGAACAGACGGGGCGCTACTTCAACAAGATACAGTGCTTCTGCTTCACCGAACAGGTGCTCCAGCCTGGCGAGGAGATCCGCATGCCGGTGCTCTACTACGTCGATCCCGCGATTCTCACCGATGAGAACGCCAAGGATGTCGAGCAGATCACACTGAGCTACACCTTCCACCGCGCCAAAGACCGTCCGGAAAGCGGCGGCGAGTAAGGCACTGGACCCGGAGCGCGAGCCGCTTTAAGGGCCCTCACATCCGATCCAGAGGACCGAAAGACCCATGGCTGGCACCGTAAATCACGATTATCACATTCTCGAACCCGACATCTGGCCGTTCGTAGGCTCGCTTTCGGCTTTGACCTTCACCACCGGCATGGTGCTGTTCATGCACGAGATGGAGGCCGCGCATCTGGTGCTCGGCCTGGGTATCGCCGGTCTGATCGCGACCTTCTTCAGCTGGTTCTCGAACATCGTCAAGGAAGCCGAGCGCGGCGATCACACCCCCGTGGTGCAACTGCACATGCGCTACGGCATGATCCTGTTCATCGCGTCGGAAGTGATGTTCTTCGTCGGCTGGTTCTGGAGCTGGTTCGACTTCGCGCTGTTCCCCAGCGAATTGTCCGACGTGATCGGTGGCGTATGGCCGCCCGAGGCGATCGAGGCGGTGATCGATCCGTTCTCGCTGCCGTTGCTCAACACGCTGATCCTGCTGTGTTCGGGCACCACGGTCACATGGGCGCACCATTCGCTGATCCATGGCGATCGCGAGGGTCTCAAGAAGGGATTGTGGGCGACGATCATCCTGGGCATCATCTTCACTTCGATCCAGGCCTATGAATATGCGGCCGCTCCGTTCGAGTTCGGCGGCAACACCTACAGCTCGGCCTTTTACATGGCGACCGGCTTCCACGGCTTCCACGTGCTCATCGGGACGATCTTCCTGATCGTCTGCCTGCGCCGCAGCTATCTGGGGCACTTCACCCCGCGCCAGCATTTCGGCTTCGAAGCCGCCGCCTGGTACTGGCACTTCGTCGACGTGGTTTGGCTGTTCCTCTTCATCACCGTCTATGTCTGGGGCGGCTGGGGCGCCGAAGTCCACTGATGCAGCCCGGTTCGCCGGACACGGAATCGGGGCGGCCTTCCCTTGCGGAGGCCGCCCTTTTCGGTTGTTGTCCGCGCTGCGGGGAGCGCGCCCTGTTCGATGGCGTGGTCAAGTTCGCCCCGCGCTGCAGCGCGTGTCAGCTCGATTACGAGCGGTTCAACGTCGGGGACGGACCGGCCGCCTTTCTCGCCCTGATCATCGGCGCGCTCATCACCGGGCTGGCGATCTGGCTCGACGCCGCGGTCCGCCCGCCCTTCTGGGTCCATATCCTGCTGTGGGTCCCGATCACCATCGGCGCGGTGCTGGGCGGTCTGCGGGTCTCCAAGGCGCTGCTGCTGATCGCGGAATATCGCAACAAGGCCGGTGAAGCCGGACGGTCCGAATGAGCGGACCGACGATTGCTCGCATCCCCGTTTTGTCCACCGTCATCGTGCTGGTGGCGGTGGCGGTGATGATCGCGCTGGGTTTCTGGCAATTGGGACGGATGAACGAGAAAGAGGCGCTAATCGCCCGCTACGCCGCGGCGAGCGATCGGGCCGCCGTCGCCTGGCCTACCCCGGCGCAGTACGAGGCCGCCCTGTTTCGCCGCAGCACCGTGGAGTGCGAGCGGGTAACCGGCTTCGACAGCATTGCGGGCACCTCGCGCCGCGGCGAGAAGGGATGGGCGCAGATCGCGCGCTGCATCCTGCCGGACGGCGCCAGCGCGAATGTCGCGGTGGGCTGGTCGCGCGAACCGTTCCCTCCTGCATGGGAGGGCGGGACCGTCACCGGGATTGTCGCTTCTTATGGCCAATCGGTACGCTTGGTCGCGATCGAGCCGGTCGCCGGGCTGCAACCGCTGGCCGCGCCCGACCCCGCCGATCTGCCCAACAATCACCTCGCCTACGCGGGTCAGTGGTTCCTGTTCGCGCTGACCGCTCTCGTGATCTACGGTCTCGTCCTGCGCCAGAAGCTGGGCCTCACGGCAGGGCGCAGGAGCGACCCGGCTTCGCCGCGCTAAAGCGCGGCTTGCTTGCCCAGCGCAGGGCCGCAAGCTAGGCGCAGCCTTGATGGATTACATCTCGACCAGAGGCAGCGCTCCGACGCTCGATTTCGCCGGTGTGACGCTTGCCGGGCTGGCGAGTGACGGCGGACTCTATCTGCCCGCGAACTGGCCGCATTTCTCGCAGGACGAAATCGCGGCGATGCGCGGAATGCCCTATGCGCAGCTCGCCGCGACCGTGATGCACCCCTTCGTAGGGGACAGCCTGAGCCTCGAGCGGCTCCGTGAATTGTGCGATGAAGCCTATGGCCGCTTCGCGCACGCGGCGGTGACCCCGCTGGTCCAGCTCGACGAGCGGCACTGGCTGCTCGAGCTGTTCCACGGGCCGACGCTGGCCTTCAAGGATGTCGCCCTGCAATTGCTCGGGTTGCTGTTCGAGGAATTCCTCGCGCGCGAGCGAGGCACGCTCACCATCGTCGGCGCGACCAGCGGCGACACCGGCAGCGCCGCGATCGATGCGGTCGCCGGGCGCGACAAGGTCGAGATCTTCATGCTCCATCCCAAGGGGCGGGTGAGCGATGTCCAGCGCCGCCAGATGACCACGGTCCGCGCCCCCAACGTCCACAATATCGCGATCGACGGCAGCTTCGACGATGCGCAGGCGATGGTGAAACGGCTGTTCGCCGACGAGGCGATGACCGCCAAGCACCGGCTGGGCGCGGTCAATTCGATCAACTGGGCGCGGCTGATGGCGCAGGTGGTCTACTATTTCGCCGCCGCGCTCCAGCTCGGCGCGCCCGAGCGCTCGGTGGCGTTCAGCGTGCCGACGGGCAATTTCGGCGATGTCTTCGCCGGGCATGTCGCCGCGCGGATGGGGCTCCCGATCGCGCGGCTGGCGGTGGCGACCAATGTCAACGACATCCTCCACCGGGCGCTGACGAGCGGCGACTATTCGCAAAGCGAGGTCACCGCGACCGCCGCTCCGAGCATGGACATCCAGGTCAGCTCCAATTTCGAACGTCTGCTGTTCGATATCGGCGGGCGCGATGGCAGCGCTCTGGCCGGGCAGATGCGCGGCTTCGAGACCTCGCGCGCGATGCTGCTCAGCAATGCCCAGCGCGAAGGCGCCGCCTCGCTCTTCACCAGCGCCCGCGCCGATCAGAGCGAAATGGCGCAGGCGATGCGCTGGGCCTGGGACGCCGCAGGCGAGGTGGTGGACCCGCACACCGCGATCGGCCTCCACGCCGCGCGTTCTCTCGACCTGCCGGCGGACATTCCGGTGGTCACGCTGGCGACCGCGCATCCCGCGAAATTCCGCGACGCCGTCGAACGCGCGATCGGGACCCGCCCCTCGCTGCCGTTGCGAGTCGGCGATCTGTTTGCGCGCGAGGAAGCCTGTACCGAATTGCCCGGCGACTACGGTGCAGTGCGCGATCATATCTTCGCGCATGCGAGCCCGCGCGGCTGATGTCGGAGCTGCGCAGGGACCCGGTGCTGATGGTGGGCGAGGGCTGGGACGCCTATCGCCTGCTCGACAGCGGACATGGTCGCAAGTTCGAGTCCTATGGCCCGTACCGCTTCATCCGGCCCGAACCGCAGGCGATGTGGTCGCCGCGGCTCGAGGAGTGGGACGCGCATGGCGAATTCGTCCCCGGCTCGGACGAGGATGGCGGCGGACGCTGGCAGTTCTTCGTCCCAGTGCCCGAGGAGGGCTGGCCGCTGTCCTATGGCGAGGCGCGCTTCACCGCGCAGTGCACCCCGTTCCGCCACCTCGGCTTCTTCCCCGACATGGCGCCGGTGTGGGGCTGGATGGGAGAGCAATTGGACGGACGCGAGGACGCCGAGACGCTCAACCTGTTCGGCTACACCGGGGTCGGCTCGCTGGCGCTGAGCCGTTACGGGCGGGTCACCCATGTCGATGCCAGCAAGAAATCGGTGGCGCAGGCGCGCGAAAATGCCGCGCTGTCGGGCATGGAGGATCGCCCGATCCGCTGGCTGGTCGACGACGCCGTGAAATTCACCGCGCGCGAGGTCCGGCGCGAGCGGCGCTACGATGGCATCATCCTCGACCCCCCCAAATTCGGGCGCGGCCCCGGCAATGAGGTCTGGCGGCTGGAAACGGGACTCCCCGGGCTGGTCGGCGATTGCCGCAGGCTGCTCGATGCCGACAGCAAGTTCCTGTTCCTCACCGTCTATGCGGTGCGGATGAGCAGCCTCGCGCTTGCCGGCCTGCTTCAGGAGGTCTTCGCAGAGCTCCCCGGGGTGATCGAGCACGGCGATCTTGCGGTCGCCGAAACCGGCGAGGGCGCGCGTTTGCTCCCCACCGCGATCTTCGCGCGCTGGTCCAATCCGGGCTAGGGGGACGCATGAGTGATTCGCTGCATCTGGAAGTCGCCGATTTCGAACACGATGTCCTGACCGGCATCTATTCCGAAGAAACCGGCAAGCCGCAGCCGCTGCGGTTCGCGATCACCGCGCGGCTGGAGCCGCTCGACCGCTACGAGCCGGACACTTCGCTCGATGCCTCGAAGAACTACATGGATCTCAAATTCGCCGCCTCCGACGCGCTCCCCGAAGGGGTACATTTCAAGCTGATCGAGGCGGTTGCGGACCATATCTGCGAAACGCTCTTCCTGCAGGACGCGCGCATCGAGGCGGTGACCGTCAAGATCGTCAAGCTCGCAATCGCCGAGGCGGGCGAGCGGATCGGGATCACGCTGCACCGCGAGCGCCGCGGATGAAGCGGATCGCGGTGGACGATCTGCC
>JAHJPT010000200.1 GCA_018819685.1 Alphaproteobacteria bacterium | reverse complement strand
GTCGCTGGACTGCGCGTGCAATGGCGCCGTCCCCCAGCAGAGGATCATCACTGCAACGGCTGCTTTCACGCAAAGCTCTTTCATGTCGGCCTCCTCATCCTGCGCTGATTGCGCCCCGGCAAACTATCTGCACTATTTGCCCGCGACAAATTGCCGGGAGTATAATCGGGCAGGAAGACATCTCTACAAGGCAGAGCGAGCAGTTCTTCATGCGCGAACCGAACTCGATCGAATCCAGACCACTTTCAACAAGGTCCGGAGCCCGTCAGAGTGAGGCGGCTACCTTGAGAGCATGAGTCAGTCAGGAACTGCTCCGCTTGCATATCTCCGGGCTTCGACCGCTCCGAAAAGGGCCGGCGACAAGAACTGCATGCCGCAAAGAAAAAGGGCGGCGGACCGAAGTCCACCGCCCTTTCTTTCTTTCGCCTTGCGGCAAGCGCGTTCTTAGAACTTGAACGTGCCCGACACGAAGTAACGGCGACCCAGCACGTCGTAGGTGCTCGGGTAGGTGTTGGCCTGCTCCTGGTTGTCGCCCAGCAGCAGCGAGTTGGGACGACCAACCACGTCGCCGTTCGCGTCGAACACCGGGGTGTCCGGAAGCGTGTTGAACAGGTTGTTCACGCCGATGTTCATGCTGAAGTTCTCGTAGATGTCGAAACCGAACGAGAGATCGATCAGATCGTAAGCTTCGATCGTTTCGACGCCGTTGAAGGCCGCATAGTTGGTATCGGCATCGTCGTCACCGACAGCACTGACGTGACGCCATGCGATCGACGTGGTCACCGGACCATCGATGAACGAAGCACGGCTCGTCCACTTGAACTCCGGAGTGGGCTCGCCGCAGGTCAGGCCGAACTGTCCGGCACACTCGATCACTGCGTCGGGATTGGCGACGTCAGGAACGAAGAACGAGCTTTCGGTCCAGGTACCGAGGAACGTCAGGTTGACCCGCTGCTCACCCGTGTCGGTGAAAAGCGAGAACGGTAGCGAGGAGGTGTAGGCCACCTCGAGATCGACACCCGACACGCCGAGCGACGCGATGTTTGCGCCACCAAGCACCGGAGCGTTCTGACGGTCGAAGGAACCGTTCGCCTCACGCGTCCCGACGAAGTTCGCGCAGTTCGGAGCGTTGATGCTCGCCGCCGGGGCACGCCCATTGCCGCCGAAACACAGATCGAGAGCGGTCTGCAGCCCGATCGTGGTGATCGCGTTGTCGACCTGGATATCGAAGTAGTCGGCGGTGATGGTCAGACCCGGAACGAAGGCCGGCTGCAACACCACACCTGCGGTGAAACTGTCGGACACTTCCTCGCTCAAGTTCGGATTGCCGCCGAACAGCGCCGCAATCTGCACATCGGGCTGGATCGCCAGCTGATTGCCCAGATTGGCAGCCGGGACACCATTGGCGAGACACAGGTCACGCAACTGACCGGACGTTGCCGCCGCAGTACCGCAGGGGTCGGTTGCCGCCGGGAACCCGATCGCCGTACCCTGGAAGAGCTCGGCGACGTTGGGCGCACGGATGGCGCGCTGGTACTGTGCACGGAAGATCACGTCCGGGATCGGCGAAAACTGGACGCCGCCCGCGTAGGTGAAGGCATCGCCGACGGTCTCGAGCGAATACTCGGAATACCGGGCAGCGCCGTTGAGTTCGAGACGCATGGAGCCGAATTCGAGCGGAACGTTCAATTCGCCGAACGCTTCCTTCACATCGTAGCTGCCTTCGGTCGCGTCACCGGCGTTGAAGCCGATCACGTCGCCCGAGGACAGCGCGGTGTCGGGGAGGAATTCCGAAGCGACCTTGCGGTACTCGGTACCCACCGCGAACCCGATGGGCTCGGCGCGACCGATAGCGAAGTCGCCCAGCGTACCGGAGATCGTGGCATTGACCACTTCCAGCGTGGAGACATCGCCGTTCTGGGCCTGGATCGAAATCGCATCGACCTGTTCCGGCGTCAGCGTGTTCAGGCCGAAGATGTTGATCGGCGTACCGGTGCCATCGAGACCGGCAACAAAGGCGGAAGCCGAAATGTTGCCCTGCTGGATGTTGGCGTTCCGCGTCCGTGCATAGAAGTAGTTCGCGTCATACTGCAGATAGTCGCCGATCGGGCCACGCACGCCGCCAAGAACGCGGAATGCATTGCGCTCGTCGAGCGAGTTACGCGGACCGGTCTCGATGGTACGGCGACGAACCTGGAGATCGACGATCCCATCGTTCGCGTCGGCACCGGATTCGGTCGCATCCAGCTGCTGCAGCTGCGCGAAGTCGGCAGGCGTAAGGAACTGCTGAACGGTCGCCAGATCGACACCCACGTTGAGCGCGATCGGGGTGGCAGCCAGCTCGGTCGCCACACGGTTGTTCACGAAAGCGACTTCCGTGTAGAACGTGTGCCCGCCGCCGATGTCGTAATCGGCATAGCCACCCAGCAGGTAGCGCTCCTGCGGAACCTGGAGATAGTTGACGGGAGCGTAGTTGTACGCGTCGCCGGCGAACGGACGGAAGTTGCCGGGGCTGTCGAACACAACGAGGCCGTTGGCATCGAATTCGGTACCCGTCGTATCGCCGTCACCGAGATAGGTCAGACGACCCTGAGGAAGGATCGACGAACCGCCCTGCGTCAGCGGGGGGCCGAACACGGTGTCGCTCAGCGCGAAGCGCGAGAAGCCGCGATCGCCCTGGAACACCGAGGAGCGGTTGTAGTATTCGGCAAAGACGGTGGCGCTACCGCGGCCATCGGCGAACGCCGTGCCGATCGCACCGTGGATTTCGTAGGTCTCGCCGTCGCCCTCTTCGGTCAGGCCGTACTGGCCGCCCATTTCGACGCCTTCGACATTGCGGAGGCGGAAGTTGACGACGCCTGCAAGCGCGTCGGAACCGTAAACGGCCGAAGCACCGCCGGTCACGACGTCGACCGAGTCGATCAGGAACGAGGGGATGGTGTTGAGATCGACGACCTGGGCGGTATCGAAGAACATCCAGCGGCGACCGTTGACCAGCACGAGGTTACGGTTGGTGCCGAGACCGCGAAGGTTGAGCGTCGCGGTGCCGTTGCCGGGGTTGTTCGAGAAGGAGGTGGTGCCGGGAATGACCTGCGGCAGGGTATTGATGACGTTCTCGACGTTGACCGTACCCGAAAGCTGGAACTCTTCATCGCCGACGACGGCAACGGGAGCGGCGGTTTCGACATTGCGACGCGCAATGCGCGAGCCGGTCACGACGATCGGCGCACCGATGACATCGGGCTCAGCCTGGAGCGCGGGCTCCTGGTCCGTGGCATCGTCGGTGTTGCCGGTTGCGGTCTGCGCGTGCAGCGGCGCGGCGAACATGGCACCAGCCATGATCGTGCCCGTGAGCAGCGAAGCCTTCGTGAAGCGATAAGACATTGCTATCCCCTTTATAACGGGAAGCGACCACCGCCCCCCATTGTATAAGATCAGAGTCCGGACTCTCGTCCGAATGGCAGCGGTCTAAGGCATTCCGGGGCGGCGCAGCAATGGAAGTCGGACGCTTGGCTGCCGGAACTTCACCGGTGTGACATTGCGGTTACAGTTGACTCTAGTCCTCCGAAACGGCCCATAGCGGACAAATTGCCAGCGCAGAGGATTACTCGAATGTTTGCAGACGCATTTCCGATCCGCCCAGGGAAGCCGGTCTTCAGTCGGGCTGGGAGACTGAAGCGCGGCTTCGGCATGGGCCTGGCGCTGGCGCTCGGCGCTTCGGCAGCGGGAGCGCAGGATCCAGATGCAGTCGCGGCCCCTGCGACGGACTATGTCGCCGCGCTCAAGGCCTGCCGCAGCATCTCCGAGCCGACGGAGCGGCTCGCCTGCTTCGACAGGACCGCAGGAGCGATGGTCGCAGCCACCGAGAGTGGCGAGGTGAGCATCGTCGATCGCGAGGATGTCCGCAAAACGCGTCGCAGCCTGTTCGGCTTCACCATGCCCGAGGGCGGCATTTTGGGGAGCAGCGACACCGAGGACGACACCTCGATGCTGGAATCGACGATCACCGATGTCCGCCGGCTTGGAGGGGATACCTATGTCATCGCCATTGCCGAAGGCAGCAAATGGCAGATGAGCAACGTTCCCATGCGCCTGAGGCCTCCGCGCGTCGGAGACGAAGTGGTCTTCAAGAAGGCGGCGCTGGGATCCTATTTCATCCGCATCGCCGGCCAGACTGGCGTCAAGGGGCGCCGCATCGAATAGGGGCTCGTCCCCGCTCCGGACATAGTCTGCGCATAGAAAAACCCCCGCAACCCTTTCGAGGCTGCGGGGGTTTCTTGTTGGTGCGGCAGGGAGCCCTTACAGCCCGCCGGGACCGCAATCGTTCGCCAGGAAGTCGAGCATCTTGGTGAAAAAGGCTTCCTGATGCTCGTACATCAGCGTGTTGTAGAAATGGTCCGCGCCTTCCAGGGTCAAGAACTGCGCATCGGTCTTGCCGGCCCGCTCCATGGCCTTCTTGTAGTCCTCGAAATTGAAGTACATCACGCGCGCATCGACATCGCCGTGAACCATCAGCACCGGGACGTTGACCTTCGCGACCTCGTTGATCGGGTTGATCCCGATCATGCCGCGGCGCTTGGCCCATTCGTCGATGGCCTTGGGCGTATAGGCGTTGCTGCGCATCTTGTAGACCTTCTCGGGGTCCGCGACAGCCGCGCCGGCAATGACGCACTGGTACAGGTTCGGTTCGCGCGAGGCGGCCACGAGCGCGGCATAGCCACCGTAGGACCAGCCGAACATCGCCATCCGATCGGGATCAACGAGGCCCTGCTCGACGAGATATTTCGCGCCGTCGTCCTTGTCGTCCTGCATGGCGAGACCATGCTGGCCATAGGCGGAATCGAAATGATCCTGCCCCCAGCCCACCGACATGCGGTATTGCGGCTGCAGCACCATATAGCCGGCATTGGCGAGCAGCTGCCCCCATTCGTCATAGGTGATGACCTCGTTCACATGCGGCCCGCCGTGCGGCAGGACGATCAGCGGAAACGGCCCCTCGCCCTGGGGCTTGGTGACATAGGCGGGGATCATTTTTCCGTCGCGCGCAGGGTAGCGGATGAACTCGACATCGGCGAGCTGCTCGGGCTTGAGCAGCGGATTGCGGCTCCCGAGCTTGGCCATGCGACCCTCGCGGACCAGCCAGTAGGAACCGGGATCCTTGGGCCCGCGGTTGGTCACAATCATGGTGTTGCCGTCGCGCGAGCGACTGGAAATGCTCACCTGGTGAGCGTTGGGAATCTGCTGCTCGAGCGCCTCGTAGAGCGCCTTTTCTTCCTCGTCGAACCACACCCGCTGCATCTTGTCCCAAGGATAGCGGGCCGCGACGAGCGTATCCTTGCCCGGGATGGAATGGGTCTGAATGCCCATGATATCCGCAGCGTTGGTGCCGGCGAGCTTCTCGCCGAACTGCCCGGTTGCGACATTGAATTCCCACAGCGCGGCCTTGTCCTCGCCGCGATTGTCGATGATGTAGGCGATGTTGGGATCGTCGGCCTTGAAGCCTACGGGTCCCATGAACCCGCCAAGAACGCGATACAGGTTCTTGTGCTCGTTCTGGCTGTAACGCTCGCCGAACTCCTTCCACGAGCTATCGCCGGGTGCGCGATAATAGGTAACGAGCTCGTTCGATCCCGGCTCTACCGAACTGGTGAAACGCGGATTGCCGTCATTGTCGAAAACCGCGGTCGGGAACTTCTCGTTGCCCTTCAGGACGAGCGAGCGCGCCCCGGTGTTGAGATTGAACCGATAATAGGAGCGCGGGCGAAACGCCGCGAAGGGGTCCACGCCGGTGGCATCGGCGACCGCGTTGCCCGACCCGATCAGAATCGTGTCGGGCTCCTTGGGGAGCAGGTTCACCAGAGCGAAATTGCCCGGCAGTTCCTTGAACTTGTTGGTTTCCAGATTGTAGGAGAATGCCTTGTAATCGTAAGTTCCCTCTTCGGGGCCCTTCACCGATTTGCGGTTCTGCTGCCACGCGGTTCCGAACAGGAAATTGTCGCTGACCCACTGGACGTTGATGATTTCCATCGGGTCGGCGTTGAGCCGCTTCAATGGTTTGGTCATGTCGTCTGTATTGTAGATCTCGAGGAGGTATTCGCCTTCCTTGCTCTCCACCTTGTGGACGAGCACATGCTTCCCGTCCGGCGAGACCTGGACGGCGTTGATGACGTCGCGCAGCGCCCAGACTTCGACCGGTACGGTGGGCTGACCCTGCGCCTGAAGCACGGCGGGGCTCATCGTGGCGGCCAGGATGCCGGCCGTAGCGGCCATGAGCGTGGTTCTGAAATTTCTCACTTTGCGACTCCCAAATACGTTGAATGCTGCGCTTATACGCAAAGCGGCCCCACACGGGAAGTATGGGGCCGCTCGCTGTCTACAAACCGTTCGAGATGAACAGAGTTAGAATTCGAACTCTACCGAAGCAAAGAATTCGCGACCGTCGTAGTCGTAGCCGAGACCGATTGCGGTGTTGGCGATTGCAAGGACTTCATTGCTGTCGACCAGCGGCGGCGCGGTGTCGAAGATATTGCTGACGCCGAGCAGGATGCTGTAGCGATCCTCCCTGTAACGGATGGAAGCCGTGTGGAGGAACTGCTCCTTGGCGAACCCGACATCGCGGCAGAAGACGCCGTCACCCGGGATCCGCCCGTTGGCGGAACCGCCACCGAGGCAGGTATCGCTGACGAAGCCGGTGGGAAGGCCATCTGGGCCGTTGCCGAAGGCGTCGCTGAACTCGTCGATATCATCCGGATCCTGCTCGACCGCTCCGGTGTAATTGAGCTGATAGGTCAGGCGGAACTTATCGATGTCGGCCGTGAAGGTTGCGCGACCGTTCCACTTGGGAAGGCCGAATTCACCCGCATCTTCGTCGAAGGTCGGGTTGCCGGTGTCATCGATGAACAGATTGCTGCGTTCGATCAGATGGTTCGCCCGAATGTTCAGGCCGAAATCGACGAACTTGCCGAACAGCGAAACCTCTTTGCCGAAGTTGGCGTTGAGATCGATCCCGCGAACGCTTTCCTGGTTGAGGTTGATGAAGCCGGAGTTCACGTCGGATACCAGAAGGCGCGTGCTGGGATCGGTATCGTAGGAGATACGGTCACAGAACGGGCTCCGCGAAGCGTCCGCACGAGTGAAGCAATCGTTCAGGATGAACTGAGCCGACGGCTCGACGATCGACCCCTTCAGCTTGATATCGAAGTAGTTGAAACCGAGCGAAACGTCGTAGCCGTCGCCGAAGGTTTCTTCGAAGGCGAAACCGGCAGTGATCGAGCGCGAGGTTTCGGGATCGATATCCAGGCTGCCCCCCGACGTGATCTCCGTGCTGGCGGTCCGGATCACGTTCTGGATCTGCGAGTCGATGCCCACCCGGGTCGGATCGCGGCCTTCGCGCTGGCAGTTGGCGAGAATGCTCTGGTCACGATTGTCGAGCGTCGGATTGTAGGCGCCATTGACATAGGCGTCCACGGGAACCGCGCAGGGATCGGTCAGCGTGAGGAAGCCGCTCTGCCCCGCCAGGAAGTTCTCCCGCAGGTTGGGAGCGCGGAAGGATGTGCCGTAGCTCATCTTGATCAGCAAGGGATCGATGGGACGCCAGCCGCCCTTCACCGAATAGGTGAAGTTGGTGCCGTAGAACTCCTCGTCCGTGACACGACCCGACAGATTGAGGTTGAGCTCGCGCACCCAGGGCTTGTTGGCCTCGAGCGGGATATCGAATTCGGCGAACGCTTCCTTGATGTCCTTGCTGCCCTGCGCACCCTGGTCGGCGAAGAAGCCAAAGAACAGGCCGTCCGATGCAACGACGTCCGGCTGCGAATCGATCTTGTCCTTGCGGTATTCGACGCCGAACACCGCACCTACCGGACCGGCAGGCAATTCGAACAGGTCGCCGGTCACGAATGCCGAGGCCACGATCTGCTCGTAAGTGGTGTCGAAGCTACGGACGCCGAAGAGGTAGTCGCGCTCGGCCTGCGTTGCGAAATCGCCGATGGGCGTTCCGAGCAGGGTCGGCGAGAACAGGTTCACCGGAACGCAGCCCTGCAGCAGGTCGGGCATGGCGAGACCGGGATTCCTCAGCCCAGCAGCGTTGCACGCCGCGAGCGTCGGTCCACCCAGAACGCCACCATAAGGCGCATCGATGTAGTCGTCGGCGATGCCGTTGCCATTGTTGTCCGCGATGCCGTCGCCGTCGAAATCGGCGGTCGGATCGATGCCCAAGGCGAACGCCAGCTTGTCCTCGCGGATACCGCGACGAACCGAGGAGCCTTCCGAGCGCGAATAGACGCCGGTAACTTCGAACGACCAGCTCGGAGCAATGAAGGGCAAGTCGCCCTTCAGCCCGAACACACCCCGGTACTGCTCCTGGACCACATCGGTGTTGTTACGATCGCCGCGAACCGAAACGACGGTACGGGTCGGCAGGCTGAGACCGCGGTTGACACCGGGGTTGCCGAACAGCGCAGCTTCGGCGGCCGGACAGTCGACGCCGCTGCCGCCGTCCTGAGGACGGAAGCAGGGATTGAACTGGTTGAAAGCGGGCACATAGGGGAACAGCTGGGCCGCGCCGGTGTTGTCGGCGAAGATTTCAGCGCGGCTGTAGTTCGCTTCGAAGAACGGCGTGATGTTCATCTCGCCCGGCAAGGTATATTCGCCGTAAGCCATGACGTTGTAGAGCTTCTGCTCGCTCAGGAACACCTGGTCGAGGTTCGACCCGTTGCGGTCGATCAACGCGTAATCGACGTCGCGGAAACCATCGCCGTCGGCATCGATATCGCGACCGTTGACCGTGGCGACATCGAAGTTCGGAATGCCGGTGTTGCCCTGACCCGGCGTGTAGAACACCGAACCATACCGCTGATACGGCAGAATTGCGCGGCCCACCTGGCTGGTGATCTTACAGGGCTGCTCGCGGACGGTGACGCCCGGGGTACGCGCCTCGACGATCGCCTTTGCTGCAATGCCGACGGTACGGATTTCACCATCCTGCGTCACCTCGTAATCGGTGTCGCAACCCGAGAAGAAACCGCGATCGTTCAGACGGATCGTGTCGCGGTAGGAATACTCGGCACCGATCCCGACGAAGCCGCGATCGAGGTTCAGTCCGTATGCGCCGCTGACCGTGTAATCATCGCCCCCGCCTTCGGGGTTGATGTTGCCGCTGGCGAACAGTTCGAGCCCGTCGAAATCCTTGCGCAGGATAATGTTGCCGACGCCGGCCACCGCGTCCGAGCCGTAGACCGACGAGGCACCGTCGAGCAGCAGGTCGTAGCGATCGATGAGCGAGCCCGGGAGCAGGTTGATCGAAGGGTTGGTGGGAGCACCTTCCACACCGGCGGGCGCGAGGCGACGACCATTGACCAGCAGCAGGGTGCGGTCGGCGCCGAGGCCGCGCAGGTTCAGCGTCTGCGAACCCGGGCCGTTATCGAGCACGAAACCCTGGAAAGTCGCATCGATCTGCTGGCCCGAAGCGGATTCAGAACGCTGCAGGATCTGCGAGGGATCGAACAACCCCGCTTCGTTCTCGGTATCGCTGGTGAGAACCTGAAGCGGCGAAATGCTGGAATAGGTGTCGCGCTTGATGCGCGAACCGGTGACGACGATCGCGCCCGGCGTCTGGCCGCCCAGAGCACCAGTATCGGTGACATCGACGACGTCCTGGGCAGTGGGATTGGTGTTCGCGACGCCATCCGGAGAATCCGACTGGATGACGCATTCGCCACGCACTTCTTCCTGACCGACGGGGCATTCGATTTCGTCGGCGGCCTGCGCCCATGCGGGCGCGGCGGAAACGAGAGCGAGGACCGAGGCGGATACCGCCAGGCCCCTGAGTGAATTCTGGTGCAGCTTTGTCATTGTGAACTCCAGTCGCGACAACTGGGTCTGGCGACCCCCACACCCCTCAACACTCCATCAGGGAGCCTGCCGTTTCCCCAACGGCGGGTTCCGAAATGTTGATGATGTGGAATTCCAGCCCCTTCGATGGGACGTTAACTGCGCCAGTCAGAACGCCTTGTCAAAGCGCCGAAGCGAGTTTCGCCGCGGCTGTGGCCGGAATCACACAATTGTAACAAATGCAACAAACAGCTTGTTCTTTGTTGCTGGACGGTTGGTTCCTTGCGTCAGGAGATCTCCATTTGCAGTTCGCCGTCGCCCTCGTCGATCCGGACCGTGGCACCGTCGGGCACCTCGCCCTTGAGGATCCGGTCCGCCAGCGGGTCCTGGACGTAGCGCTGGACGGCGCGTTTCAGCGGCCTTGCGCCATAGACGGGATCGTAGCCGACCCGGCCGAGCCAGCGCAGCGCGGCGTCGGTCAGATCGAGCGTGATCTTGCGATCCGAAAGCAGTTTCTGCACCCGGCCGACCTGAATCTCGACGATCGGTGCCATGTGCTCCATCCCCAGCCGGTGGAACAGGATGATCTCATCCAGCCGGTTGAGGAATTCGGGGCGGAAATGCCCGCGCACCACATCCATCACCTGCGGCTCGACATCCTCGACCTTCTGGTCGTCGTCCATATTGGCGAGATACTGGCTGCCCAGGTTCGAGGTCAGGATGATCAGCGTGTTCGAGAAATCCACCCGCCGGCCCTGCCCGTCGGTGAGCCGCCCGTCGTCGAGCACCTGCAGCAGCACGTTGAACACGTCCGAGTGCGCCTTCTCGACCTCGTCGAACAGGACGACCTGATAGGGCCGGCGCCGCATCGCTTCGGTCAGCACCCCGCCCTCCTCGTAACCGACATAGCCCGGAGGCGCGCCGATCAGCCGCGCGACCGCATGCTTCTCCATGAACTCGCTCATGTCGATGCGCACCATCGCGTCGTCGTCGTCGAACAGGAAGGCGGCGAGCGCCTTGGTCAGCTCGGTCTTGCCCACGCCCGTGGGGCCGAGGAACAGGAAGCTGCCAAGCGGCCGGTTGGGATCCTGCAGGCCCGCGCGCGCACGCCGCACGGCCTTGGACACCGCGTCGATCGCCTGGCGCTGGCCGATCACCCGCTTGCCGAGGATCTCTTCCATCTGCAGCAGCTTTTCGCGCTCGCCCTCGAGCATCCGGTCGACCGGCACTCCGGTCCAGCGGCTGACCACTCCGGCGATGTCCTCCTCGGTCACTTCCTCGCGCAGCAGCGCGTTTTCGGTGTGGCCTGCAGCCTCCTCGAGCTGCTTCTCCAGCTCGGGAATTCGCCCGTAGGACAGCTCTCCGGCCTTGGCGAGATCGCCTGCGCGCTGCGCCTGTTCGAGTTCGATCCGCGCCGCGTCGAGGTCTTCCTTGAGCCGGCTTTCGGCGTGGATCTTGTCGCGCTCGTTCTGCCAGCGGGTGGTCACCTCGCTCGACTGCTGCTCGAGTTCGGACAGCTCCTTGCGCAGCGCCTCGAGCCGGTCCATCGAAGCGCGGTCGGTTTCCTTTCCGAGCGCCTGTTCCTCGATCTTGAGCTGGATGATCCGGCGGTCGAGCGCCTCGATCTCTTCCGGCTTGCTCTCGACCTCCATCCGGATCCGGCTCGCGGCCTCATCCATCAGATCGATCGCCTTGTCGGGCAGGAAGCGGTTCTGGATGTAGCGGTTCGACAGCTGCGCTGCGGCCACAATGGCGCCATCGGTGATCCGCACGCCGTGGTGCAGCTCGTATTTGTCCTTGATGCCGCGCAGGATCGAGATCGTGTCCTCGACCGTGGGTTCGTCGATATAGACCGACTGGAAGCGGCGTTGCAGCGCCGGGTCCTTCTCGACGTATTTCTGATATTCGTCGAGCGTGGTCGCGCCGATGCAATGCAGTTCGCCGCGGCTGAGCGCGGGCTTGAGCAGGTTGGAGGCGTCCATCGAGCCCTCGCTCGCCCCCGCCCCGATCAGCGTGTGCATCTCGTCGATGAACAGGATGATCTGCCCGTCGGCGTTCTTGACCTCGTCGAGCACCGCCTTGAGCCGCTCCTCGAACTCGCCGCGGTATTTCGCGCCCGCGATCAGCGAGCCCATGTCGAGGCTCATC
>JAHJPT010000199.1 GCA_018819685.1 Alphaproteobacteria bacterium | reverse complement strand
GGAAGCGAGGAGCCGCCCTGCCCGGTGCCCGTGGGGTCGCCGGTCTGTGCCATGAAGCCGTCGATCACGCGGTGGAAGATCACCCCGTCGTAGAACCCCTGGCGGGTCAGCGTCTTGATCCGCTCGATATGGCTCGGCGCCCAGCTCGGCATCAGTCGGATCGCGACCCGCTCGCCATTGGAGAGGTCGAGCAGGAGGATGTTCTCGCGGTCCTCCTCCATGCTGTAGTTGATCGGCGCGTAGACGGGCGCAGCCTCGGCGGGCGCCTCCTGGGCATGGACGACCGTGGAAAACCCCGCCAGCGGCGTGACGGCAAACGCTGCGAGCGCGGCAAGAGCAGGCGAAAACTTCAACATGGATAGTCCATTTGTTGGGGCATGGGATCGGCGCGCGGTCTAGCCTCGGTGCGCTGTCGGTTCAATGAATGGTTCAGTAGTCGCCCTTGAGCCCGAGCTTCTCGACCCGGGCCACGACATCGTCGCGCACCTGCTCGCTGACGAAGGGCGCGATATCGCCGCCATAGAGCGCGATCTCCTTTACCAGCCGCGAGGCGATCGGCTGGAGCGAGACATCGGCCATCAGGAAGACGGTCTCGATGTCCTCGTCGATCTGCTGGTTCATCCCCGCCATCTGATACTCATATTCGAAATCCGCGACCGCGCGCAGTCCGCGCACGATCACGCTCGCCCCTTGCGCCTTGGCGAATTTCATCAGCAGCGCGTTGAAGCCGACGACTTCGACGTTGCCCAGCCCCATGGTGGCGACTTCGCGCTGGACCATCGCGAGACGTTCCGCGGTGTCGAACATCGGGTTTTTCGACGGATTGGTGGTCACCCCGACGATCAGCCAGTCGACCAGCTTGCAGCCGCGCCGCAATATGTCGGCATGGCCGAGCGTGATCGGGTCGAAGGTCCCGGGATAGATACCGATGCGCTTGCTCATTGAACCTACCTGTCTCTCTCGACGATATAGCGTGCCAGCGCCTTCAACAGGCTGGCATCCTCGCCATGCGACGCAAGCCGGGCGATCGCCTGCTCGGTCAGCATCCGGGCCTGCTCGCGGGCGGGTTCGAGCCCCATCAACGTGACGAAGGTCGCCTTGCCCTGCCGCTCGTCCTTGCGCAGCGCCTTGCCCGCCTTGGCGGGGTCGCCTTCGACGTCGAGCAAATCGTCGGCGATCTGGAAGGCGAGCCCGATATCGCGAGCGTAGGCGCGCCAGTGGACCCGGCCTTCGGGCGTCACCCGCCCGAGGATCGCGCCCATTTCGACGCTGGCGGCGAGCAGCGCCCCGGTCTTGAGCTGTTGCAGACGCGTGACCTGGCGCAGATCGTAGTCCTGACCATCGGCGACCATATCCATCATCTGGCCGCCCGCCATGCCCTCGTGCCCGCTGGCGCGCGCGAGCGCACCGACCAATTCGGCGCGGACGAAGGGATCGCCGGTGATTTCCGGGCGCACCAGAATGTCGAAGGCGAGCGCATGAAGCGCATCGCCCGCGAGCACCGCGGTCGCTTCGTCGAAGGCACGGTGGACTGTGGGCTTGCCATGGCGCAGATCGTCGTCGTCCATGCACGGCAGATCGTCGTGGATCAGCGAATAGGCATGGATCGCCTCGACCGCGCACCCGGCGTGGATCGCCGCGGTGCGATCCACCCCGTAGAGATCGGCGACCGCTGCGAGCAGCAGCGGGCGGACCCGCTTGCCGCCGCCGATGGCGGCATAGCGCATCGCCTCGACCAGCCGCGCGCTGGTGTCCTTGGGAACCGGCAGAAGCGCATCGAAAGCGGAATCGATCTCGGACTGGATCCGCTCCAGCGCCTCCTTGAGCTCGGCGCGCGAATCCGGGATCGCGGTCACGCTCATCCTTCTGCGTCGAAGGGTTCCGTGCCCGACGGCTTGCCCGCACCGTCGGTGACGATCTTCTCGATCCGCGCCTGCGCCGCGTCGAGCCGCGCCTGGCAATGTTCGCGCAAGGCCGCACCGCGTTCGTAGAGATCGATGCTCTCGTCGAGCGCCACGTCGCCGCTCTCGAGCCGGCGTACCACCTCTTCGAGCGCCTTCAGCGCATCCTCGAAATTCATCGGGGCGATATCCGAAGCGCCCCCTCCTGCCGGTCCCGTATCCATGGGCAAGAGCATTGACCGCGCGGCTCTGCGGGGTCAAGTAACCACCTCCGGGGGGAATGCTTAATGACGTGGATTGTCGCCATTCGTGCCGCCGCAGCCATTGCGCCGGCGATGCCGCGCACTCCGGAGTAGAACGATGTTCATCGGACATTGGGCTCCCGCCTTCGCCGTCGCGGCCGCCGCTCCCGAAAGCCCTCGCCTCGGGACGCTCTTCGTCGCCGCGCAACTGGTCGACTGGGCTTTCGCCCTCTTCGTGCTGGGTGGGTTCGAACATCTGCGTCTGGTTCCGGGAATCACCGCGATGAACCCTCTCGATCTCTACCACATGCCGCTGTCGCACAGCCTGCTGGGGACTGCCGTGTTCGCGCTGGTGTTCGGGGTGGCGATCGGCGCCGGGCTGCGCAATACGGTCGCCGGTTTCTGGGCCGCGGTCGTGGTGCTGAGCCATTGGCTGCTCGACCTCGTGGTGCACCGCCCCGACCTCACCCTCGTCGGTGGAGAGGACAAGCTCGGCTGGGGTCTGTGGAACGTCCCCGGAGTCGCGATTCCGCTCGAGCTGGCGATCACGCTGGGCTGCTTCGTGTGGTATGTCCGCGCGACCAAGGGTCCGCTGGGGCCGCCGCTGATCCTGATCGCCGCGATGCTCGCATTCCAGGCCTTCAGCTGGTTCGGGCCCGAGCCGCAAGGATCGCCCACGGCGATGGTGCTGACCATGATGACCGCCTTCGCAATCCTCACCGCGCTGGCCTTCTGGGTCGGACGGACGCGGTGGCACAACCGCCACGTGGGGCTGGCGGTAGCGAGCGTGCGGCGCTAAGCGCGCGCGCATGGCAAACCCACAGTCCGCGATCGCCCCCCCAATCACCGCCGAGACCGTCGAGCAGCATGGTCTCAGCCCCGAGGAATACGAGCGGGTCCTGCATGCGCTGGGGCGCGAGCCCAATATGGTCGAGCTCGGCATCTTCTCGGTGATGTGGTCCGAGCATTGTTCCTACAAGAGCTCGCGGCTGCATCTCAAGAAACTGCCCACCGAGGCACCCTGGGTGATCTGCGGCCCCGGCGAGAACGCGGGCGTGATCGATATCGGAGATGGTCAGGCCGCCATCTTCAAGATGGAGAGCCACAACCACCCCAGCTACATCGAGCCCTATCAGGGCGCGGCGACCGGGGTTGGCG
>JAHJPT010000013.1 GCA_018819685.1 Alphaproteobacteria bacterium | reverse complement strand
ATCCCGTCCTTCTCGGCCGAGACCGAGATCGGATCGACGAACAAGGGCTGCTTGTTGCGGTCGAGATATTTGACGAAGGCCGCGATCCCGCCCTCGTAATAGAGATCGTGCTCGGCGACTTCCTCGTGGCGCCTGTCGCGCAGCAGGATGTGGACGCCCGAATTGAGGAAGGCGAGCTCGCGGTAGCGGTGTTCCAGCTTGTCGAAATCGAACTCGAGCACGTTCTTGAAGGTTTTGGTCGAGGGCAGGAAGGTCACGCGGGTGCCCTTCTTGAGGCCGTTCTCGTCGCCCGAACTGGCGACCGGCGGCGCATCGCCGGTGATCTCGAGCGGCGAGACCGCATTGCCGTGCTCGAAGCGGATCCAGTGCTCCTTGCCGTCGCGCCAGACCTTGAGCTCGAGCCATTCGCTCAGCGCGTTGACCACCGAGACGCCGACCCCGTGAAGCCCGCCCGACACCTTGTAGGCGTTGTCGTCATTGGTGTTCTCGAACTTGCCGCCCGCATGGAGCTGGGTCATGATGACCTCGGCCGCCGAGACGCCTTCGCCCTTGTGCATGTCGACCGGGATGCCGCGGCCGTTGTCCTCGACCGAGACCGAGCCGTCGGGGTTCAGTTCGATCAGCACCAGATCGCAATGGCCCGCCAGCGCCTCGTCGATCGAATTGTCGGAGACCTCGAACACCATGTGGTGCAGGCCCGAGCCGTCGTCGGTGTCGCCGATATACATGCCCGGGCGCTTGCGCACCGCGTCCAGGCCCTTGAGAACCTTGATCGAATCCGCGCCATAGGCGCCTTCTTGGCGGACCCGCGCCGGTAAGCCGCCGGATTCCACGGGGGCGGTTTCGGCCAGGGTTTCGGGGGTATTTTCGGGGCTGGTTTCGGGTGTGTCGTTCATGGTGATTATATAGGCGCAAAGCCGCAGATTTCCAAAGTTTTACCGGCGATCTTTCCCACAGATCGCAGCATGGACAAGTCCGTCGCGCCGCCAGAGCGTTGGTTTCGCCTGCAACCGCTTGCTTTGCGCGGCGCAGGAGGCCATCTCGCCAGCCATGCTTTCGGTGCTCGACATCTTCCGGATCGGGATCGGTCCCTCCTCCTCGCACACCGTGGGACCGATGCGGATCGGACGCATGTTCCTGCGTGCGCTGAAGAAATCCGGCAAGCTCGAGCGGACGGCGCGGGTGACGGTCGAACTGCAGGGGTCGCTGGCGCTGACCGGAATCGGCCACGGCACGCCGGACGCCGCGGTTCTCGGGCTGATGGGTTTCAGCCCCGAAAGCACCTGCCCCGACGAGGCGGCCGCGGCGCTGGCGGAAATGCGTGAAAGCGGGCGGATCGAACTGCCCGGCGACCACGAGCTCGCTTTCGATCCGCGCGGCGATATCGATCTCGCCGGGCACATCATCCCCGAACTCCATCCCAACGGCATGCGGCTGGCAGCCCTCGACGACGCGGGTGCAATGCTGTTCGAGCGGACCTATTATTCGACCGGGGGCGGGTTCGTCGCTTCCGAGGCACAGCTCAGGAAGCGGCCCGCGAACGATCGGGTCGCGGCGGGGACCGCAGTGGCGCACCCCTTCGGGTCGGCGGAGGAACTGCTGGCGCAATGCGCGCGCACCGGCCTCGCGATCGCGGAGCTCACGCTCGCCAACGAGGACAGCTTCCGCCCGCGCGAGGAGACGCTCGCCGGGCTCGACCGCGTCGCGGAAGCGATGGACCAGTGCATCGAACGCGGTCTGAGCCAGCGCGGCGTGCTGCCCGGCGGGCTCAAGGTCATCCGCCGCGCCCCCGATCTGTGGGACAAGCTCTCCGCCGCTCCGCTCTCCAACGAGCGCGAAGCCTTGTTCGACTGGCTCAACTGTTTCGCGATGGCGGTGAACGAGGAAAACGCCGCCGGTGGCCGCGTGGTCACCGCGCCGACCAATGGCGCGGCGGGCATTATCCCTGCGGTGATCCGCTTCTATTGCAAGAATGCCGAGGAAGAGCGCTGCGAGGAGAGCCGCCGCACCTTCCTGCTCACCGCCGGCGCGATCGGGCTGCTCTACAAGCAGCGCGCCTCGATCTCCGGCGCCGAAATGGGATGCCAGGGCGAGGTCGGGGTCGCCTGTTCGATGGCGGCGGGCGGGCTCGCGGCGCTGTGGGGCGCCAGCCCCGACCAGGTCGCGAGTGCGGCGGAGATAGGGATGGAGCACAATCTCGGGCTGACCTGCGATCCCGTCGGCGGCCTCGTCCAGGTCCCGTGTATCGAGCGCAATGCGATCGGTGCAGTGAAGGCGGTCAACGCCGCGCGGCTGGCGCTGCACCGGACCGCTGCCGAGAGCTGCGTCAGCCTCGACCAGGTGATCGAGACCATGCGCCAGACCGGGCTCGACATGTCGACCAAATACAAGGAAACTAGCCAGGGCGGGCTGGCGGTCAACGTCATCGAATGCTGACTGGCTAATGTTGGCTGGACATGAGACGCGGGGCCGATAGTCTCGCGCGCCATGACCGAAACCTCCCCGACACCCGCCGATCTCACCGCCGAATTCGGCACTTACGACACCATCCTGCGCCGCTGGGCCGCGGTGCAGCCCGAGGCGCTGGCGTTGCGCGACGATCATGGCGAACTGAGCTGGCGCGAAATGGACGATCGGCTCGACCGGATCGCGGCGCGGCTGGTCGAGACCGGCCTCGAACGCGGGCAGCCGGTCGCGATCCTGGGCTATTCCTCGATTGCCTATGCGCTGGTCTTCCTCGCCGCAGTGCGCGCGGGCGGGGTCGCCGCGCCGCTGACCACCAGCGCCAGCCCCGAGCAACTCGCGGGCATGGCCGCGGACAGCGGCGCGCGGCACATCTTCATCGATCGCGCCAAGCTGACCGAGCTGGGCGAGGACTGCTTCCCCGGCATGGAGCGGATCATACTCGACGAGGAGCTCGAGCGCTGGATGGCACCCGAAGGAGCGATGCCGCCAGTCTACGATCCCGAGCCCGGCGATCCGTTCAACATCATCTATTCCTCGGGCACCACCGGCACTCCCAAGGGGATCGTCCATTCGCATCTGATGCGCTGGCGGCAGTTCGCCACCACCGCGGCGAGCTACCGCGCCAGCGAGCAGCCGGTGCGCGCGCTGGCCTCGACCCCGCTCTATTCCAACACCACCATGGTCGCCTTCCTCGCGCCGCTGCTGGCGGGCGGAACGGTGACGGTGATGGGCAAGTTCGACGCGCTGCGCTGGCTCGCGATCGCGCAGGACCAGGCGATCACCCACACCATGCTGGTGCCGGTGCAATACCGCCGGCTGATGCAGGAGCCGCGCTTCGACCAATTCGACCTTTCGGCGCTGCGCTACAAATACTGCACCTCCGCGCCTTTCTCCGCCGAGCTCAAGGCCGAGGTGCTCGACCGGATGCCCGGCGCACTGATCGAGATCTATTCGATGACCGAGGGCGGAGTGGTGTGCCTGCTCGCCGCGCATGAGCATCGCGACAAGCTGCACACCGTCGGGCGGCCCGCGCCGGGGAGCGAACTGCTGGTGCTCGACGACGAGGACCGGCCCGTGCCTCCCGGTACGCCGGGCAATCTCGTCGGCATCGGCCCGGCGATGATGGCGGGCTACAAGAACCAGCCGGGCAAGACGCGCGAAGGCTACTGGACCCACCCCGAGACCGGGCAGGTGTGGCAGCGGATGGGGGACATCGGCCGGCTCGACGCCGACGGCTTTCTCGAACTGGTCGGG
Organism: Alphaproteobacteria bacterium; assembly: GCA_018819685.1. Taxonomy (GTDB): domain Bacteria; phylum Pseudomonadota; class Alphaproteobacteria; order Sphingomonadales; family Sphingomonadaceae; genus Qipengyuania; species Qipengyuania benthica. Next base: position 275 of record JAHJPT010000013.1, on the reverse strand, counting down.
CGCGCCAAGGACATGATCATCTCAGGCGGGTTCAACATCTTCCCGGTCGATCTGGAAGACGCGCTGATGGCCGAGAACGATGTGACCGAGGCGGCGGTGATCGGGGTGGCGTCGGAACAATGGGGCGAGACCCCGGTGGGCTTCGTGGTGCTGGCTAAGGGCGCGCGCGATCCGGAGGCGATTCGCGAGGCGGTCAACGCGCGGCTGGGCAAGACCCAGCGGCTGGCGCAATTGCACGAGATCGAGGACATGCCGCGCAGCCATATCGGCAAGCT
>JAHJPT010000198.1 GCA_018819685.1 Alphaproteobacteria bacterium | reverse complement strand
TGCGCACGCTGATGAGCTCGGAACGCACAGACGACGCCCTGGCGCGCTTCGACCAGCTCGAACGCCGGGTCGATTACGCCGAGGGCCGAGCGGAATCGCTGTCGCTCGCCGAAGGCGGCAACAAGGCCACCCTCGCCGACGAGATCTCCGCGCTCGAGGGCGCCGATGCGATCGACGACGAGCTCGAACAGATGAAGCGCGCGCTCGGCAAGAGCGGCGACACCAAACAGGGGAACTGAGCCATGGAAGAAGTACTCGCAATCGCGGCAATCTTCGTTTTTCTCCCGTGGATCATCCTCCACTATGTGACCAAGTGGAAGACCTCCGCCTCGATCACCACCGACGACGAGGCGCTGCTCGAAGAGCTTTACAGCCTCGCCAAGCGCCTCGACGAGCGGATGGACACGGTCGAGCGGCTGGTCGCCTCGGACAATCCCGGCTTCAAGCCCGCGCGGCTGGTGCATGATTCCGAGGTCGACAACCAGCAGCTGCGCGAACTGGAAGAACTCATCGCCGAGAAGAAAGGAGCGAGCAAATGAACAGCCCCCGCACCACGCTTTACCGCGACAAGCAGAACGCCAAACTGATGGGCGTCTGCGCCGGGATCGCCGACTATACCGGGGTCAACCCGCTCTGGATCCGGCTCGGCTTCCTGATCGCGGTGCTCTCGGGCGTCCTCAGCCCCATCGTCCTGCCGCTCTACTTCCTCGCCGGGCTGCTGCTCAACAAGAAGCCCGAATATCTCTACCGCGAGAAGCCCGAAGAGCAGAAATACTGGCAGGGCGTGCGCCAGAACCCCAAGCGCACCGCACGCCAGATCCGCTCGAAGATGAAGGATGTCGATCGCCGGCTGGCCGAGGTCGAGACCTTCTACGTCAGTTCGAACCCGCGCCTCCACGCCGAGATCGAGCGGCTACGCTGAGCGGCGTCAAAAACAACAACACAATCACGGGGGAATTCCAATGGAAGGCGTAATCGCACTGCTGATCCCGATCCTGGCGCTGTCGATACCGATCGTCGCGATCTGGACCAAGCACCGCCAGAAGATCATCGAGATGCAGGTCGACGCGACCGTCAGCAACACCGCCGAACGCGCCGCGCAATACGCCTCGCAGGTCCAGCAGCTCGAAGACCGGGTCAGGGTGCTCGAACGCATCGTCACCGAGAAGGGCTACGACGTCGCGACCCAGATCGATGCGCTGCGTGACCAGCGCCGGGTGGACGAGACCGAAGCGGGCGTCTCGCTCGAAACCAAGCAGCGAGGAGTGGCGTAATGGAATTCGAGGGACCCGTCTTCATCCTTGCGATCATCGCCTTCAGCACGCTGGCCTGGCTGATCAACAATTGGATCCGCGCCAAGCATGGCTACGCCCTCGAGGACGAATGGGGCGGCAAGACCGAGCGCAGCGCCAACCCCGCCGACAGCGTAGAGACCGAGCAATTGCGCGCCGAAAACGCCGAGTTGCGTACGCTGCTGGGCAAGGTCGACCAGCGGATGCAGGTGCTCGAACGGATCGTGACCGACAAGGGCTATTCGCTCGCCGACGAGATCGAGGCGCTGCGCGACCGCGGACCCGCGCTCGCTTCGCCCGCCGACCGCACGGACACCTATAGCGATGGCGGCACCCCGCTGGCCGTCACGCAAAGGGAGCAGGCCCGATGAACGAAGCCGCAGAAATCGTCCCGCACCTTCCCTGGATCATCGGCTCCGCGCTGGCGCTGGGTGCATTGGGGACCCTAGGCTGGATCCACACCACCCGTCTCAAGATCAAGCACGGCTACCCGCTGGAGGGAATGTGGGGGCAGTCGCTCAAGCCCTCCACCGACGGGCAGACTGCCGAGCGCGTCAGGTTGCTGACGCAGGAAAACGCCGAACTGCGCGCCGAACTGGGCTCGATGAAGGACCGGCTGGTCAATGTGGAACGCATCGTCACCGACAGCGGCTATCATCTGACCGGCGAGATCGACCGGCTGCGCGACCACGGCGGCGCGAAGCGCGAAAAGGGGACCCCGCAATGAGTTTCTGGACCGCCGCCGTCATCATCGTCCTGATCTGGGGCATCGTCCAGATCTATACCCGTCGCCACGATCGCGATCTGGGCGTAACGCGCGACGAGGATGGCAATCCGGTATTCGCGCCCTCGAAAGCCGATCCCGAAGGCGACGAGACCCGCCGTGAAATCGAACGCTTGAACGACCGCATCAAGGTGCTCGAACGCATCGCAACCGACGCCAACAGCCAGGAGGCGCAGGAGCGCCGCCGCATCGCTCAGGAAATCGAAGACCTGCGCGACAGGCAGGCCGAGTAACAACCACCGGGTACCAGGAAGGACATGAGGGAAATGTTCGAACCATCACTCGTCATCGCTGCCGCCGCGCTGATCGGCTTGGGCATCGTCGCCATCACGCTGTTGCTGGGCTGGCGGGGGTGGCTGGCGCTCAAGCAGCGCGAACTTGACAGCCACCGCAGCGAACCGCGCGAGCCCGGCTCGCCGATGGGCGCCGCGCGGATCGAGATCTCCGATCTCAAGGAGCGCATCCGCAAGCTCGAGGCGATCGCCAGCGGGGTGGATCTGTGAGCACAGCCCGGCAGGATGCCGCAAGGGTCGGGATCGGTCTGGGCAGCGCGATCGCGGTCGCGATCTCCTGGAGCCTGCACCAGTCGATCCTCTGGGCTGCGATCCAGGGCCTTTTGGGCTGGTTCTACGTTGTCTATTACGCGCTGACCCGGCCCGGCGGCCTGTCCGGCTGAGATGGACGCAGCATTGCGGCGCCGCTAGACGCAGCGCCATGAGAAACCTCGACGACATCGCCGAAGAATACCATTTCCTCGAGGGCGACGAACGCTATCGCCTGCTGATCGAGCTGGGCCGCGAACTCGATCCCATGCCCGAGGCGCTCAAGACCGATGCCACGCTGGTCCGGGGCTGCTCGGCATCGGTGTGGGTCTATCCCACCGAACAGGCCGGCCAGCTCCATTTCCTCGCCGACAGCAATGCCGCGATCACCAAGGGGATCGTCGCGCTGGTGATCGCCGCGGTGCAGGATCGGCCTGCCGCCGAGGTCGCCCGGATGGACGTCGCCGCCGCGCTCGACCCCTTCGATCTCAGGAACCAGCTTTCCTCCAACCGCACGCAGGGCGTTCCCAACATGATCGCGCTGGTGCAGCAACACGCCGCCCGGATCGCCGCGGGCTGAGATGCGCGCGCTCTATCGCGTCGCCGGTCTGCTGAGCCTCGGGCTGGGGATCGCGGGCGCCGTCCTGCCGCTGATGCCGACGGTGCCCTTCCTGCTGCTGGCGGTCTATTTCTTCGCCCGCAGCAATCCCGCCTGGGAACAGCGCATCCTCGATCATCCGCACTGGGGGCCGCAGGTGCGCGACTGGCGCGAACGCCGGGCGATCAGCCGCTCCGCCAAGACGCTGGCGGTGGGCGCGATGGCGACCGGAGCGGTGTTCACCTATTTCACGCTCGGCGCCCCCTGGTACTACGTCTCGATCGCGATCCTGGTGATCGCCGGGAGCTGGATCGCCACGCGCAACGAATGAAGGATCGCGGCCTCCAGGCTCACTCCGACGCCCATGGGCCAGCGGTTCTTGCGAACTCCAAATCGCTTGCCGGTCGGACCGCGTTGAGCCTAGGGCCCAACTTTTCGGCGGCTCGGCAACAGTTTTTCAATCGATGGTGGCTAGTCCGGGCATGATGAGATGGATTGAAAGCCACATCCCGGGCGGGAGAAAGACCGCCCTGCTGGCACTGGCCTTCTTCGCAGTCACGTCGCTGACCATCGCGCTGACCCGGTTCGGGGATGCGCTCGCTCTGGTGTGGTTCGGCACCGCAATCCTCGTCACCGCGCTGATTGCGCTCCCCAGAGCGCACTGGACGCCGGTCATCTGGTGCTTTGCAGCGCTCAGCGCGGTGGCCACCAGCCTGTTCGGTTTCGGCCCCCACATGGCGCTGCAACTGGCCGCGGCCAATGTGTTCGAAGGCTACGTGATCGCGCGCCTGCTGCTTGCGCTGCGACCGCAGCGCGACTGGCTCGAGAGCGTCGACGGAATGATCGTCCTGATCGTGGCGGGCGGTATCGTCGGACCCGCGCTCGCGGCGATCCCGGGAGCTTTCATGGTGGCGCTGGTCACGCCGGGCGGCTGGCTCCCCCACGCCGTCGACTGGGTCGCCAGCCATGCGCTGGGCACGCTGCTCGGCTTCCCGATCGTCTATCTGACCGCCTCGCACGCACGTCCGAAAGGCGCCGCAGCCGTCGGCCTGCCGCTCATCCTCGAAGGGACCGCTCACGCGCTGACCGTCGGCGCGGTTACCGCGCTGGTGTTCCTGCAGGCCCAATTGCCGCTGTTGTTCCTGCCCATCGTTCCGCTGCTGTTCGCGGCGTTCCGCCTGGGTCGGACCGGCGCGTCGATCGGATTGATCACCATCGCCGTGATCGCCATCGGTTCGCTCTCCACCGGTGCCGGCTTTTCGCTCCCGGTCCTGAATGCCTTTGGCGACAAGGTCCTGTTCCTGCAGTTCTACCTCGCGGTGCTGCTGCTGCTCGCGCTGCCGGTCTCGGTGGCGCTCAAGCAACGCCAGCTGCTGTTCGACGAGCTTGAGGAGCAACGGGCACTCAAGGGGCTTATTTCGGACCATTCGGACGATGCGCTGCTCAATCTCGACAGCGCGGGTCTAGTGCGTTTCGCCTCTCCCGCCAGCGAGCGGCTGAGCGGCAGGGAAGAGCTGATCGGTCGTCCCCTTACCGCGTTCTTCGAGCCGCTCGACGAAGCGCTCGTGCTCAGCGTCCTCGGCCACGCCGCCAACGAACCGGGGCGGACCTGCGTGCTCGAGCGCCCGGTGCTGCGCGGCTACGAGCAGATCTGGCTCGAAGCGCGGGTACGCGCCGTTCCGCTGGCCAAAACCGCGGGCCGGATCGCGGGCTACGCCGTCACCATCCGCGATGTCACCGCCAGCAAACAGGCCGAGCTGCGCGCCTTGCAGGAAGCCGATACCGACGCGCTCACCGGCCTGCCCAACCGCCGCGCTTTCCTCCGCCATCTCGACGCCCAGCTGGCTTACGCCGCGGATCGCCCGTTCGTCTTCGCCATCATCGATCTCGACCGGTTCAAATGCGTCAACGACACGCATGGCCACGACGCGGGCGATATGGCTCTGCGCCGGGTCGCCGCGGCGATGGGCCGGCTGAGCGCGCCCGAGCGCTTTTTCGCCCGGCTCGGCGGCGACGAATTCGCGCTGATCGCCGAAAACCACGACCCCGCCGAAGCGGTGGCGCTGTGCGAGGAATTGTGCGCCGCGGTCGCCGCGCTGGATCTGCCCGCGCCCGATGATTCCACCTTCTCGCTGACCGCCAGCGTCGGCCTCGCCCGGATCGACAGGCCGTGCAGCGCCTCGCTCGCCCTGCAGGCCGCCGATGGTCCGCTCTACGCCGCCAAATCGGGCGGCGGCGATCGCGTCGGGGTCGCCACCGCGACCCGGACGCAGCCCAAGATCGGCCGTCCGGTCAGCAGCAACCGGGCCGCCTGACGGCTTTCATTGCTTGCCGCGCGAGCGCCCCCGGGTGCTCGCCCGGTCGGTCTGAGGTCCACCCTCTACCCGGTTGAAAATGTTCTTTCGCGCCGCGCGCTGCGCAGCGAGGCAGCCGCTTGGATTCAGGGGTCATTCAGCTCGGCTCGTCCTAGATGAGGAACGTTTCATCGTAGAGCAAGGAGCCTAGCCATGTCGCTCAGAAGCTATCGCAGCAGCAGTCCCGACGCCTGGTCGGTGCCGCGGCCCTATAGCGACGCGAGCCTCAGGATGATGAAGCACGGTCGGGTGCTGCCGATGGAGGACGAGCCGCGGCGGCTGCGGCGCCTGCTCGGTTTCTGACCGTCGCGGGCGCAGCGAGCGCTGGGCCGCTCCGGCTCAGTATTCCGCGCTGAGCAAGGCGCGTCCGCCGCCCTGGAGCGTGGTCTGCACCGTCCCGGGCGCAGGATTGGCGGCGGCCAATCGCGGCGCGAAGCCATCGTAGATCGCACGCGCGGCGGTGGCGATCACCGCCGGGCGGTTGTCGCCGCCGCGCGCGAAGAAGGCGACCGCAAGACGGCGGCCGTCGGGCAGGGTCACAAAGCCGACATCGGTCGTATAGCGATTGAGCGTGCCGGTCTTGTGCTCGACCACCGTGCCCGGCGGCATCAGCCCGCGGATGCGATTGGATCCGGTCGCGCAGCGGCGCATCATATCCATCAGCGTAGCGCGGCTCTGCGCGCTCAGCGCCCGGTCGCCATCGATCAGGCGGAGCAGCTCGAGCATGGCCAGCGGGGTGCTGGAATCGCGCACATCCCACAAATCGCGACGCGCCGCGAGCAGATCGGCGATGTCGCGATCGACGCGGATACCCTCGAGCCCATGGCCGCGCAGCCAGCGGTGGATCGCCGCCGGGCCGCCGAGCGTGGCGATCAGCTCGTCGGTCGCGCGGTTGTCGCTGCGGACCATCATCCGATCCATCAGCTCGTAGGCGGTGGAAGCGCCGATCGTCTCACCCAGCGAGCGCCGCCGGGCATCGACTTCGGCGAGATAGGCCGCGGCGACCGCGATCTTCATCGTGCTCGCCATGGGAAAGGCCATGTCGGCATTGACCCCGATCGTCTGACCGGTGGCCAGATCGAGCGCGGCGATCCCGTATTCGCCGGGATTTTCCCGCGCGGTGGTGGCGAGCCGCTGCTCCAGATGCCGCAGCTCGAGCTGCTGGATTTGGTGCGGCTGAAACTCGAGCGGCTGGGCGCTGGCCATCGCCGAGGGCGCAACCAGCAGCAGAGCGAGCCAGGCGCCAAAACCGAATTTCCGCATCGTCAGTTCTCCCACCAACCGATTGAAGTACAAGGCAAGACTGCCATACCTTATGCTCTAACGCGAAAGCGTGAACAAGTCCTGAGTGCGGCGCCGTGGCTGATTGCCTGAGAGGTGGGATAGCAACTCCCGTTCTGCCGCGCGCGGCGAAAGCGACGATCTGCGCTGCTGCCAGGCCCGGCTGTGTATCGCTTCGCTGTCCTCGATGCAGAGCTACCCGCCACCCCGGCCCCGAACCGGACCGGCAGCAAACGACCCAATTGCCGACGTTCGGCATTCGACATACACTGATAAAATGGACCGCTCTACCGCGCCTACGCTTCTAGCTACTTTCGCGCTGGCTGCATGCAATTCCTCAGGGGACTATTTTTCAGTCGCGAACGCCAACGACGACGTTGGGTCGGCCGAAGTCCACATCTGCGATAAGGTCGTCAAGCTACCTAAAAGAGCGGAGCGTTTCTCCGAACACATCGATGTCGATTGCGAGGGGAGTGGCAAATTAAAGGTTCTTATGGAGGATGGCAACGAGGTTACTTGCATCATCGGATACGTCACTCCCGGAGCTTCGCAGCATTGGGGGTATGAGATCAAAGAAGGCGTATGCCAATCGGATGGTATCGCGATCTGAATTAGCTTCCGCTTTCCACCCAACTTCGGACGTTCGCGCCTCGGTCGCTGGTCACCAAAGCGGGCTGGCGGCTTTCTGCGATTCTGTGCCAAAAGCTGCATGGCAGCTTGCGAGCCAATTGCAGACATTGTCGCTGGGCGGCATAAAAGCGATCCAATGGCATTCGTCGAACGCACTTTTTCAGCACCGGAGGGCGAAGTATTGGCGCACTTCGAAGCGCCATATCTTGCCCCCGGAGGTGAGTATCGCTGCCGTTGGCGGATCCAATGGCCGGACCGAATCAGCAGCCAGGAAGCTGCCGGGATCGACAGCATCCAAGCTTTGATGCTTGCGATGCGGAGGGCTCGTTTGGATTTGGAACAGAGCGACTGCTTGAAGGCCGGAACCCTGACCTATTTGGACCAAACCGATCTGGACCTGCCGCC
>JAHJPT010000197.1 GCA_018819685.1 Alphaproteobacteria bacterium | reverse complement strand
GTCGAGCCGCAGTCGCACGCCGGCGTCGCGCACGATGTCTAAAAATCCCTGAGTCCCTCGCTCTACCGCCTTGCGGCTTTCAAGGTCGCAGGCGCCCTCGAATGTCGTACCGTCGCTATTTTCGGCCAACAGGATTCCTGCTTCTTCGTAAGCTTCACGGATGGCGGCAATCCGCAAGGTCCGTTGCGTGTGATCGAAGGAATCCCAACCAGTGCAATGATCGATCCATTCAGGAACTTTGTCACCGGCTGAGGGCTTGCCACCGGGAAACACCAATGCGCCCGAGGCAAAATCGATCTGGTGGTGCCGTTTTACCATGAGAACCTCGAACTGCGGATCGTCGCGCAGCAACAGCATGGTCGCGGCAGGAACCGGATCGACGGGCGTTCGCAAATTCATCCAACTCTCCTCCTGAAGCGTGCCTCTTCAACATCTTTACGCGCCGGGATCGCTGTCGCAAAGACTTACGGTCGTGCGGGCGGTCATACGGAGCGGCGGCTGCTACCTGCAGTCCCTCATCATCGGGAGTTAGGAGCCGGCTGGGCCGAATGTATAAGTCAGGCCAAGCCCTCCCGAAATCTGATCTGGTGAACCAATTATTCGCACCACCGGCGAGTCGGCAGCGTCACCCACAAGTCGATCATACTTCGCGTAACTGTAGACTCCCCAACGTTTGGTGATTTGCTGCACATAGCCGAGTGTAGCCCCAACCGACTGAATCCCACCACCCGCCGAGAACGCTGGCAGGCCGGATGCCGAATCGGGAGCAACAGAGAAGTAAGCGCTGTTGTAGGTCTCGTCCGCGAAGGTAACACGAGGCCCGGCTGAAAGGAGCCAATCGTCCCCCCGACGGGCCACGAAGTCGGCACCGATATTCCCGACCCACCCCTCGTGGCCTCCCAGGCCTTTTCGAAGCTCTGAGCGTAGCCTCACGCTTTCAGACAGATCGTATTGAAGGAACACACCCGGCTCGACCGTGAACCCCACCTTCGGGAGGTCCACGCCGACATCCCCAGCAGCCCGGCTGCCCTCAAAGTTCAGGGCGGGGCCGATGGTCAGTTGCTGAAATCTAATAAGAGGGAATCCGAAACTTTCATCCGGTGCTTCGAATTGAAAAGGATCGGTCCCGCGAGCGCGAGCGACGTCGACAAGCGGACGAAAACTCAGGTCATCGGAACCCGGATAGCTCGGCACAATCTGGACGCCGAGCGCGATCCTCGTCCGGCGTGGTTCCTCATCATCCTGGGAAAGCGCGGGTTGAGCCGCTGCAAGGAGCAGGACTGCGGCAGCACCGCCAACAAAGTAGAACTTCATGAACTGCTCCTACGGAAATTTCTCGGTGTGGGTCCGAGACGTCGCTGTGTGGCTACGACCTTGTGCCTTCATTGCCCAGCGGAGCGAATGCCGGCGTGACTTCGTGGGTTTCGCGTCTCGGAATTTTCTACCATGGACACTCACCGAGATAGCACTCTCGCCATGCCAACATTCGTTTTACCGCGTCCATGTGCCTTGTCCGTGCAACCAACTCAATCTTCCTCGAAGGGGCCTGCCTTTTCGAGCCCACCGCCAAGCGCGACAAAAAGGGTGGCGCGGTTCTGCAGCCAGGCGCGGCGCGTGGCGAGAAGCTGTTGCTGTGCATTGAACAGATTGCGTTCGGCATCGAGCACTTCGAGGTAATCCGCCACACCTTCCCGGTAGCGAAGCCGTGCGATCCGCGCGATGCGCTCCTGCGCTAGGAGAGCACGCTCGAGCGTTTCGATCTGCTCGGCGAGGTAGCGTCGACCGGCCAGCGCGTCGGAAACTTCGCGGAAGGCGGTCTGTACAGTGCGATCATAGTTGGCCACTTGCTCAACTTCGAGTGCCCTAGCGAGGTTCAGGTCGGCCTCACGCGCGCCCCAGTCGAAAATCGGCAAGGTGATCGAGGGGCCGAAACTCCACCCCAGCCCACCCGAGGAGAAGAGCCCATCGAGACTGTTGGAGCTGAGGCCGGCGCTGCTCGTGAGCGAAATTGTGGGGAAGAAAGCGGCTCGGGCCGCGCCTATGTTGGCTCGGGCTGCGCGTAGCTGTTCCTCCGCCGCAATGATGTCGGGGCGGACGAGGAGCAATTCGGAAGGCAGGCCTGCAGCAAGACGGCGATCGTCAAGCTGAGCGGCGAGGGACAAGCCGCGCGGCAGTCCGGGGGGGACGCCCCCCCCTAAAAGAACAACAAGCTGATTGCGCAGCCTCGCGAGATCGAGCCGCTCGATCGCGAGTTGTTGTTCGGCCTGCGTCAGCAAGGTTTCCGCCTGCCGGTAAGGCAGCGCAGATGTGACTCCATTGTCGAGCCGGAGACGGGCAATCCGCAGCGCTTCGCGGCGGCTTTGCGCGGTCGCCTCGGCAAGCGCGAGCTGTTCTTCGGTTTCAACGATCTCGAAATATGTGTTGGCCGTGTCGGCGATAAGCGCAAGATAGAATGCGCGTTGCGCAGCCACCGTTGCAAGATACTGGGCGCGGGCGGCCTCGCTCAAGTTCGCAATTCGACCCCAGAAGTCCAGCTCAAAAGAACTGACACCAACTCCGACGTCGAACCGATTGAAGGTGACAGCCGCTGGCGCTCCCTCAACGTCGCCGGAATCGAGCGCCGGATTAACACCAAGTGGCTGACGTGTGCGAACGGCACTGGCGTCGCCGACCAGGTTCGGAAGCCGACGACTTTCCTGGATGCGGTAGCGGGCCCGTGCCTGCGCGATACGAGCGGTTGCAGCAAGTAGATCGCGATTGTTCTCGAGGGCAATTGAGATCAGCCCTTCGAGCCGCGGATCGATGAACCAGTCGCGGTAGGACAGCTGTGAGGCAACGATCTCGCCATCGGGACGATAGTCGGCATCAAAAACGGGCGCAGTGACTGGTACGTGGCGGACATGCTCGGGTGCCAAGCTGGCGCATCCGCCTAGCAGGCTCGAGGCAAGTGCGGCGCCAAGGACGGTTTTGGTCGGACCACACCAGGGGCAGATCATCATTCGGCCTCTCCCCGGCCTGCGGAGTTTTCCGCGCCTGCCAACGGTCCGGTGTGGTGTCGGTCCCCCTCATGCCCCCCGGTCGCAACCGGCTGTTTTCGACTAATATTACGCCTTACCAGTAGATACAGCACCGGGATGAGAAAGATGCCGAGAACGGTTGCAGCAATCATGCCGCCCGCGACTCCGGTGCCGACGGCAATCCGACTGGCCGCGCCTGCTCCGCTTGCGAGGACCAGCGGAACCATCCCCATCGTAAAGGCAAGCGAAGTCATGATGATCGGGCGCAGACGCAGGCGCGCCGCTGCCTTGACCGCGTCAATACGTCTAAGGCCCCGCTCCTCTTCCTCGATCGCGAATTCGACGATCAGGATCGCATTTTTTGCGGCCAGGCCGATGATAGTGATCAGACCTACGTTGAAATAGACGTCTGCGGAGAGGCCCCGCAGCATCGAGAAAAGGACCGCGCCAAGCACCCCCATCGGCACGATAAGCAAAACCGCTAGTGGGACCGCCCAGCTTTCATACAGAGCCGCGAGCACCAGAAACACTACCACCACAGAGAGGCCGAGGAGAAATCCGATCTGTCCGCCGGCCTGCTTTTCTTCGAAGGAAACGCCCGTCCACTCGTAACCGATGCCCTGGGGCAATTGTTCGGCAAGACGCTCCATCTCCGCCAGAGCCGCACCGGACGATTCACCCGGTGCGGCCATTCCCGACAAGGTCAGGGCCGGATACCCGTTATAGCGCGAGATGCTGGCCGGGGCCGCGGACCATTCGACATCAGCGAAAGAGCCGAACGGCACCAAATCACCAGCCTGGTTGGGAATGCGCAGCGCCAGGACGTCTTCAGGGGTCATGCGGTGGGGCGCATCGGCCTGGACCAGCACCTGGAGTACGCGGCCGTCACGGTTGAAATCATTGGCATAAGCAGAGCCAAAAGTGATCGAGAGAGCCGCATTGACGTCAGCGAGCGACAAGCCCAGCGCACGCGCCTGAACTCGATCGATGTCGACCCTGAGTTCGGGGCTGGGTCCCTGGTCCTCTGGGCGCAGGTTCGCAACGAGCGGACTCTCCGCCGCCAGACCAAGCAACTGGTCGCGCGCGGCGATCAGGGTCTCACGTCCCAGACCGGCGCGATCCTGGAGCTTGAGCGTGAACCCGCTGGCCTGCCCAAGGGACTGGATCGACGGTGGCTGGATGACGAACGCGGTTGCTCCGTCATTCTGCATGAAAGTCCCCATTGCCCGCTGCAGAATAGCTCCTGCGCTGCTTTCCTCGGCGGTCCGTTCGTCCCACGGCTTGAAAGGCGCGAACATCAATGCATTGTTCTGTCCCTGCCCAAAGAAGCTGAAGCCGCGCACTACGACCAGGTTTTCGACTTCCTCCTGGGCGAGCCAGAACTCGGTAATCGGCTCGAGCGCTTCGTCCAGCCGCTCCTGGGTGGCGCCCGGCGGCGCCTGTACCGCAGTGATTAGGTAACCCTGGTCCTCAGTCGGCAGGAAAGCGGTAGGCAGGCGGAAAAACAGCAACGCGGTAATGGCTACTAGGGCGAGGAACACTGCAAAGGCGCGAAACGGACGCGAAAGGATCCGATCGTTCGCGCGCCCGTATTTGTCCTGCATCTTCGCGAACCAGCGGTTGAACCGGCCAAAGAAGCGCGCGGCCATGTTGCGGACACGGGCAAACCGCCCGCGCCAGCCGGGCTGTGCTTCGGCCTCCCAATCGATCTCGACCTCGCCACCCTCGCCATGCCCTTGGGCTATCGGCTTGAGGAAGGTAGCGCACAATGCCGGCGTCAGCGACAGGGCCATGAAGGCGGAGAAGAATATCGCGACGGCAAGTGTAACCGAGAACTGGCGGTAGATTCCGCCCGTCGATCCGGGGAAAAACGCCATCGGTACGAATACCGCGATCAGTACCAGCGTGATGCCGATGATCGCGCCGGTGATCTGACCCATGGCCTTGCGGGTCGCCTCGAGGGGCGGGAGGCCTTCCTCGCGCATGATGCGCTCGACGTTCTCGATGACGACGATTGCGTCGTCGACGAGGATGCCGATGGCGAGAACCATGCCGAACAGCGACAGCACATTGATCGAGAAGCCGAACACCCACAAACCGAGACACGCGCCGGCGAGGGCGATTGGAACCACCAGCGTCGGGATCAGTGTTGCCCGAAAGTTCTGGAGGAACAGGAACATGACGAGGAAGACAAGGACCATCGCCTCGGCCAGAGTCTTGATGACTTCCTCGATCGAGACTTCGACGAATGGCGTCGTGTCATAAGGTATTGACCAAGCAACATTAGCCGGTAGCCCGGGCGCGATTTCTTCCATCCGCGCCGTGATTCCTTCAGCGGTTGCAAGCGCGTTGGCACCGGTAGCAAGCTGCACAGCCAGTCCCGCCATTGGCTGACCGTTTAGAGTGGTCGATGTCGCATATGTCTGCGCGCCGATTTCCACTCGCGCGACTTCCCCCAGGCGAACCACTGCGGCGCCGGAATTTGCGCGCAAGATGATGTTTTCAAATTCCTCGACCGTATTGAAACGACCTTCGGTGGTGATCGTCGCAGTGATCTGCTGCCCGTCCGCAAGGGGCCTGGCTCCGATCGATCCACCTGCCGTCTGCGCGTTCTGTTCGCGGATCGCGGCCAGAACGGCACCGGGCGAAAGATTGTAGGACGCGAGAGCGTCGGGATCGAGCCAGATGCGCATGGCATATTGCGAGCCGAACAGTGTTACGTCGCCTACCCCGGGCACGCGCCGCAGTTCATCGATCACCTGATTGGATGCGATATTGCCAAGATCGGTGCTGGTAAGATCGCCACTTTTAGACACCAGCGCGACGATCAGCAGAAATCCGGCATTGGCCTGGCGCACGGTGATGCCCTGTCGCCGCACCTCCTCTGGCAGTCGCGCCTCGACAGTGCTCAATCTATTCTGAACGTCGGTCTGGGCGAGGTCGATATCCGTTCCCGCCTCGAACGTCAGCGTGATGCTCGCAGTGCCATTCGACGCGCTCGAGGACGACATGTAAAGGAAGCCCTCCACGCCGTTGAGCTGTTGTTCGATCACCTGGGTGACGTTTTGCTCAAGCGTCTCGGCGTCGGCGCCGGGGTATACTACGCTGATCGTCAGCGAGGGCGGCGCGACTTCGGGATATTGCTCGACCGGAAGGGCTCGCAACGCGATTATGCCCGCCAGCAGGATGCCGAGCGCGATAACCCATGCAAAGATGGGCCGATCAATGAAAAACCGGGCCATGTTTCAGCGTTCCTGGGACACGGGGGCAGATTTCTTCCGGACGGCGGTCTTGCGGGCCGTCTGAGCGCTCAGGGGCTGAACGGGCACCCCCGGGCGGACCTTCTGCAAATTGCTGACGATCACCACGTCGCCTACTTTCAGGCCACTCTTTACGATCCAGAAGCCGTCCACCATCGCGCCAAGGGCGACCGAACGCGTCGCCGCCCGCCCTTCGGCATCGACAACGAAGACCGAACCGCCCTGTTCGGTCAGATTTACTGCCCGCTGGGGAACAGAAATGCCTTCTTGCACCTCGCCCGCGAAAATCCTCGCGCGGACGAATTCCCCCGGGAGCAGCAATCCCATGGGGTTGGGAAACTCGGCGCGCAGTTCGACCGTGCCGGTCTCCTCGTCTACCGACAGGGCATAAAAGTCGACATAACCTGGAATGGGATACTCTGTCCCGTCGCTGAAAGTCAGTCTGACTTCAACCCGATCATTCTCGTCGAGCTCGATTTCACCTGCTGCAACCGAGCGGCGAAGTGCGAGCACTTCGCTCGCGGCCTGGGCGAAATTGACATAGACCGGCGAAATCTGTTCGATTTTGGTCAGGAGAGTCCCTTCAGGTTGGCTGACCAGCGCACCTTCGGTGACCAGCGCCCGGCCGGCGCGCCCCGAAATCGGTGCTCGGACGGTGGTATAGCCAAGCTGGAGCGAAGCGGCTTCGAGTTGCGCGCGGATCTGTGCGACATTGGCCTCCGCCTCGCGTGAGGCGGCAACCGCGGCATCGTATTCCTGGCCACTGATCGCGTTCTCAGCCACGAGAGGCCGAAAACGTGCGACGACAGCGCGGGCATTGCTGGCTGTCGCGCGGGCACGCTGCAAGGCTGCCTCGGTCTGCGCGTAATTTGCGCGCAGTTCTCGCGGATCGATGCGGAAGAGAGGCTGACCGGCGCGCACGTCAGTGCCTTCTTTATACAGCCGCGCCTGAACGATGCCCGTTACCCGCGCACGCACTTCGGCTTCGCGGACGGGCTCGACCCTTCCCGGAAGCTCGACCACATTGGGAATGGGCCGACTTGCAATGGTTACTGTCCTGACCGGTATGGCTGGCGGCTCAGCGGGTGCTTCGGCGTCCGAGCATGATGCGAGCAAGAGACAGGCCGTAACGACGGCAAGAATACGCTTCATGGGGGGCTTTCAGTCAGATTCGGTGCAGGTTTGGAAGCGTAATAGTCATTACACGCTTGTCCTGCAACTCTCGATCGTGGACATTGCTCGTGATGACCTCGCCAGACCCGTTCTGCAGATTGAACCTTCGTCGCCAGGCGATCGTCTCGGCTGCGCGTAAGCTTTTCGTTAGGCAAGGTTATGAGCAGACAACGCTGCGCGATGTCGTCGATGAAGCGGGGGGGTCACTCGCGACAGTTTACAAGTTGTTCGGCAATAAGGACGGCCTGCTCGAAGCTGTGGTGCTGGAAAACGTCGCCACGAGCGAGGCGCTATTCCAGGCGGCCGGGAAGGACGGAGCATTACCTGGCCCGACCCTTCATCGTCTGTCCGAGGAGCTTAGCGCCCTCTTTCTGAACCCGGAGGTTGTTGCGCTGGTCCGCATCGTGATGGCCCAAAGTATCAGCGATCCCAATTTCGCTAGGCGCTTTTTTGAGCGCACCGCAACAAGCACGCGCATCGCGTTGGAGAGATTATTCCAAAACTGGCAGGAGTGCGGGATCGCAATGGATGGGCCACCGAGCTTTCTCGCGGAAATGTTCATGAACCCCTTCGTGGCGGACCTACATACAAAAGCAATCAGCCATGGTTCGGGCATTGGTAACACGCCCGAGCGGCTGCGCGATAGGACCGACTTCTTTCTCAAGGCATCGGGAATCGGGAGTAGCGCGTAAGCACTCCGGCTTCATCAAAGACGGAGCAGAGACGCTCAGCACGAGCGAGTCTCGCAATATGGTGGGCTAAGTGCCATAGCAGGCTCGGGGTCAATTCCGCAGCAGGACTAATCCGGCAACTCCTAGCACGGCACCCGCCAGCAGCCAGGATTGATCGACAAGCAGCGCAGCGGCCACGATCAATGCAGCGGCTACAGGCCCTTTAGCGGACTGATCTCGATGGTGGCTGGCCGCGAGCCGTTCGACACTGACCGGATCGAGTTGGACCGGCAGATAGCCAGATTTTGCGATTGAGCTCGCGTTCGCAAGTATACCGGGCAGGGACGCCGACAATCCCAGCAGTTGACGGCGGATTTTCTTCAGCCCTGACCGAGCACTGCCAAGTGAGAACCG
>JAHJPT010000196.1 GCA_018819685.1 Alphaproteobacteria bacterium | reverse complement strand
TTTTTGGCGGCCGGGGTTGAAAGGCAGCGGGATTCCCGCTTTCGCGGGAACGACGAAGGAGATTTGGTTGGCGCAAGATATCGTCCCCGACAGCGAGCACCGCGGGCTGGTCGCGCGCCTGCCCCAAAGCCTGCGCGATCTGGCGCAATTGGCGCGGTTCGACCGGCCGATCGGCTGGTGGCTGCTGTTCTGGCCCTGCGTCTGGGGCGTGTGGCTGGCGGGGGCGGGCTGGCAGCTCGTGCTGCTCGCCTCGCTACTGCTGGGCGCGATCGCGATGCGCGGTGCGGGCTGCGTCTACAACGATATCGTCGATGCCGATCTCGACCGCCAGGTGGCGCGCACCGCCGCGCGCCCGGTGGCGAGCGGGAGGGTGTCGAAGAAACTCGCCTGGGTCTGGCTGCTTGTCCTGTGCGCTGTGGGGCTCCTCGTGCTGCTGCAATTGCGGGGGGTGGCCCAGCTCGTCGCACTGGCGAGCCTCGCGATGGTCGCCGCTTATCCCTTCATGAAGCGGATCACCTGGTGGCCGCAGGCCTGGCTCGGACTGGTGTTCAGCTGGGGGTTGCTGGTCGGCTGGACGCAGCTGCGCGCCGACAATTGGGATGCCCTGGCGGCCTTCTATGCGGGCGCGGTGCTGTGGGTGGTGGGCTACGACACGATCTACGCGCTGCAGGACCGCGAGGACGACGCGCTGGTCGGCATCCGCTCGAGCGCGCTGCGGCTGGGCGCAAGCGTCAAGCCGGGCGTCGCGCTGTTCTACGCCGGGGCGGTAGCGCTGTGGGCGCTGGGCGTCTGGCTGCTGCGCGCCGACCCGCTGGCGCTGCTGCCCGCCGCAGGGCATCTGACCTGGCAGGTGGCGACGCTCGACCCGCAGGACCCGGCCAATCCGCTCGAGCGCTTCCGCTCGAACCGCTGGGCCGGGGCGCTGGTCGCGGCAGCGTGTTTCGTCGTCGGCAATGCCTGAGCCGGGGCGATGTGCAATCTCTACCGGATGACGAAGAACAAGGCCGAGGTCGCGGCGTTGTTCGATGCGGTCGATTCGCTCGCAGGCGCCAATTTCGCCGATGAGGTCTTCCCCGGCTATCCGGGACTGGTCTTCGCCGATGGCCAATTGCGCAGCATGGTCTGGGGTTTCCCCTTCGCGCAGAAGAGCAGGAAGACCGGCCAGAAGCTCAAGCCCAGACCGGTCAACAATGCGCGCGCCGACAAGCTCGGAGGCTTTTTCTGGCGACAATCCTTCGAGCAGCGCCGCTGCCTGATCCCGCTCACCGCCTGGGCCGAGGCGGAAGGGCCTGCGGGGAGCAAGACCCGCAGCTGGATGAGCCTGCCGGACGAATCGCTCTTCGCCGTGGCGGGGATCTGGCGAAAGAGCGACGAATGGGGCGCGGTCTATTCGATGGTGATGACCGATGCCGAGGGTCCCGCCGCCGCGGTCCATTCGCGGATGCCGGTGGTGCTGGCACCCGAGGACCACGGGATGTGGACCACGGGCGCTCCCGAGGAGGCGCGGGCGCTGTGCAGCGCATGGCGCGGCGATCTGATGATCGAGCGCAGCGGCGAGCCATGGTCGGGCCGGGGACAAACCGCGCTGTTGTAACCCGCGCGGCTTGAGCGAATCGCGTCTGCGTGCCTAGCCTGACGTCATGACGGACACCTTCACCGCGCTTTCCGATCCCACCCGCCGCAAGCTGCTCGACCGGCTGAGCGAAGCGGGCGGGCTGACGCTGGGCGAGTTGGGCGAAGGTCTGCCGATGACTCGCCAGGCGGTGGCCAAGCATCTCGCGGTGCTCGAGGCCGCCGAGCTGGTCGCCAGCCACCGCGACGGGCGGTGCAAGCGGCACTATCTCAACCCGATGCCGCTGGCCAAGCTGGCGCGGCGCTGGCTGGGGCAGTTCGAGACGGTGCCGCTTGGCGCGCTTGCCGGCTATCAGGTCCCGGCCGCGGGGTCCCGCGTGGAAGCGCCGGCCGCGTAGCTCACGATCTCGAACTCGATCCCGTCCCAGTCGAAGACGTAGAACCGCCGCCCGGGCTCGTAATCGTCATGGCCGAAGGGCTCGAGCCCATGCGCCTTCACCACCGCTTCGGCAGCGTCGAGATCGTCCACCACGAAAGCGATATGGTTGAGCGGCTGGCCCTTGGCGTATTCGCCGCGGACATGCGCGCCGGTGTAGAGCGCGAGATAGCACTCCTCGTTGCCCACATGGATCGAGCGCCCCGCGTTCTGCGAAGGACCGCGCCAGCGCTCCTTCCAGCCGAGCATGGCCTTGAGCAGCGCGGCGCTGCGCTCGAGATCGGTGACCGAGATATTGGCGTGTTCGAGATATCCTGTCGGCATGAGCGTTCTCCCTGATCGCGTGCCGCACCCTGCGGCCGCTCCGGAACGCCATGTCGATACGACCTCAAGCTAACTTGAGGTCAAGCTTTAATTGCGCTATCGGCAAGATCATGAACGCAACCGACCTCCTCTCGATCGGCGAACTGGCGCGCCGCACCGGCCTCTCGGTCTCGGCGATCCGCTTCTACGAGGACAAGGGGCTGATCGCGCCGCTGCGCACCAAGGGCAACCAGCGGCGTTTCCTGCGCAGCGACATAAGGCGGCTCAGTTTCATCCTGATCGTCCAGCGTCTGGGTCTATCGCTCGAGGAGATCGGCGAACATCTGCGCGCGCTACCACAGGGACGGGCGCCGAGCAGCTTCGACTGGTGGAAGATCAGCGAGGCGATCCGCGGCGGCCTGGAAAAAAGGATCGCGCAATTGCAGGCGGTGCGCGACAATCTCGACGGCTGCATCGGCTGCGGCTGCCTGAGCCTAAAGTTTTGTAAACTTTACAACCCTGAGGATGTCGCGGCGAAGGGCGGGGCGGGACCGCGCATCCTGCGTTAGGCGGACACTACTCCTGCGGTCCCAGCTCGGGATCCAGATCGCGCGGACGGGTGAAATGCACCAGCGTCCCGCATCCTTCGGCGATATCCGCCCAGTCGTCGATCGCCAGTTCGAACACTGCGAAGCTGGCGGTGGGGAACTTGGTTTTGGCCTCGTCGAACAGATCGTTCTCGCTGCCCGGCGCGACGAGCTGCAGGACCATGTCGGCCAGACCGGGATTGTGCCCGGCGAGCAGCAGCGCATCGCGATCGCCGCCCGCGTCGCGGATCACCTCGCAGATCGCCTCGGTCGAAGCGAGATAGAGCCTGCGGTCCCATTGCGGGTCGAGATCGGGCAGCGCTTCGGCGAGTGTCATCTTCACGCGCTCGGCCGGGCTTGCGACCAGCCGGTCCCAGGCCGTCCCTTGCGCCCGGATATGCTTGCCCATCAGCCGCGCGCCGCGCTTGCCGCGCGCGTTGAGGCCGCGATCGAAATCGCGCTTGTCCGAATCGGACCAGTCGGACTTGGCGTGGCGGATCAGTCCGAGTGTCTTCACTGCGTGTCCGCCTCTTGCTGTGCCGCGCCGATCATGGGTTGCGCTCCAACACCTTGCGCGACCCGCTGTAAAGCCTGTTCGAGTGTCAGCCGCATGACCGGCGCGCCCGGCGGAAAGGCCGACAGCAGCCGGGTCGGGAACGCGGGGGAGAGCACGACGAAATGTCCCGAATCCTCGCGGCTGCGGATCAGCCGCCCGAAGGCCT
>JAHJPT010000195.1 GCA_018819685.1 Alphaproteobacteria bacterium | reverse complement strand
GTCGGGTCTTCCGCGTTGGACAGGCCATTGTGTCCGCCTGCCAGCCATGGGTCCTCGTAGACCACAGCGGCCATCAGTTCGGGCACCTTGGAATAGCTGCGCTTCCACAATGCGCGAAAAGCGCGCGCCGAGCTGATGATCGGCAAGTAGCTGACATTGTGGCGCTGCGCGATCTCGGCCAGCTTGTAGGGCATGCCCGCGCCGCAGGTGACGCCGGCGATCATGCCGGCGGTGTTCTCGAGCACGCCTTCGAGCACCTGCTGCGCGCCGCCCATTTCCCACAGCACGTTGATGTTGATCGCGCCCTGCCCATCGGCGATCTCATGCGCGCGCTTCACCTGTTCGGTGGCGCCGTCGATGGCGTAGCGGATCAGCTGCTCGTGGCGCTCCTTGCGCGTCAGCGCGTCGTAGACCTGGGGCACGATCTTGCCCTCGGCATCGTAGCTGTCGGCATTGACCGCACTGACCGTGCCGATTCCGCCCGCGGCGGCCCAGGCGCCCGAGCTCGCGTGATTGGAAGCGGAAACGCCCTTGCCGCCTTCGATCAGCGGCCATACTTCGCGGCCACCGTAATTTATCGGGCTGAGCCCCTTGAAAGCCATTGAAAAATCTTTCGTCTCGGCGAGCTAGCGGCTCGCGGTTTCTGCCTCCGTCGGCGTATCGCGACAGGGGCGAATTTCGTCCGGCTCGGGCCTGTTAGCGGCCCTTTCGAACTGTGCATAGTACCCGGCCAGCTGAGGCGCGTCCCTGAACGCCACCAGGCGGTAACCGGCCCGCTCGAATTCGCAGGCGAGCAGCATCGGAGCGATGCCGTGCTGGTCGGTCGGCCGGTCGACATCGACCACGACGACCTGGCCGCCCTCGCGCAGCGATGGCCACATCCGCCACAGCAGCGCGTAGGGTTCGCTGATCTCGTGGTACATGTGAACCATGAATATCCGGTCGAAACTGTTCTCGGGCAGGTGTGGATCGTCGGCAGCCCCAGGCTTGATCGCGACGTTGTCGAGACGTTCGCGCTCGACGCGCTGACCGAGCCGCTGCAGCGCCGCCCGGTCGATATCCTGCGCCAGCACACGCCCATCCTCGCCGACGCGCTCGGCAAGCCGGACGGTGTAATAACCTTCGCCAGCACCAATGTCGGCAACGGTCATGCCTTTTTCTATGCCGGCGAGTTCCATCACCGTCTCCGCTTCGCCGCGATTGTCGCGCGCCGTTTCGGTAGAAAACTCGTTGCCACCCAGATCTGAAACCGGACGATCCGGCAAGGGGAAGTCGAGCGCGGTTTCCGGCCGAGTGGTGTCGACCTTTTCGCAGCCAGTTGCAGCCAGCACGGCTGCCGAGGCGAGCAGCAAAAGGGGGGGCCTGAATACGATCATCGGCCCGAGCCCTAGCGCCAGTGCGGTCGGCGCGCAAAGAATTCGCAGTCTCCCAGATCCGACCGCCTATTCGACGTCTTCCACCTCGACCTGCTCACCGGTTACGCGCTGCGCCAAGGCCGCGGAAATGAAATCGTCGATCCCACCGTCGAGCACCGCATCGGGCGACGGCGAGACCACGCCGGTGCGCAGATCCTTCACCATCTGATAGGGTTGGAGAACATAGCTGCGGATCTGATGACCCCAGCCGATCTCGCTCTTCTCCTGATATTCGCCGCTGGCCGCCGCCTCGCGCTCGGCCATCTCGCGCTCGTAGAGACGGGCCTTGAGCATGCTCATCGCCTCGGCCTTGTTCTTGTGCTGCGAGCGTCCGCTCTGCGAGGCCACCACGATGCCGGTCGGTTGATGGGTGATCCGGACGGCGGAATCTGTCGTGTTGATATGCTGCCCGCCCGCACCCGAGGCGCGATAGGTATCGATCTTGAGATCGCTTTCGTTGATCTCGATCTCGATATCGTCGTCGATCACCGGATAGACCCAGACCGAGCTGAAGCTGGTGTGCCGGCGTGCGGAACTGTCGTAGGGGCTGATCCGCACCAGCCGGTGGACCCCGCTCTCGGTTTTGGCGTAACCATAGGCGTTCTCGCCCTTGACCAGGATCGTCGCGCTCTTGAGCCCGGCCTGATCGCCCGCCTGATACTCCACCGTCTCGACCTTGTACCCACGACTTTCAGCCCAGCGGGTGTACATGCGGAACAGCATTTCCGCCCAGTCCTGGCTCTCGGTCCCGCCGGCACCGGCATGGATTTCGACGTAGGTATCGTTGCCATCCGCCTCGCCCGAGAGCAGCGCACGCACCTTGTCGGCATCCGCACGCGCGGCGAGCTTTTCGAGGCTGGCGAGCCCGTCCTTGACCACGTCCTCGTCGCCCTCGGCATCGCCCATCTCGACGAATTCGACCGCATCGGCCATTTCGGAGGATATCTCGTTGACGGTGTTCACCGCATCTTCGAGCCGCTTCTGCTCGCGGCTGACGGCTTGCGCATCCTTGGGATTGTCCCACAAGGTGGGATCCTGCACGCGCGCATTGAGCTCGTCGAGACGGCGCAGCGCCTGCTCCCAGTCGAGCGACTGGCGGACCAGCGCCAGCGCAGCCTGAATGCGGTCGATATAGGCCTGCCCCTCGGCACGCATGGACAATTCCTCGGTTTAAGCTCGGGAGCGCCCGCTTAACGCGCAGGCGCCGTTTGTAAAGTTTACTGAAGTTTACGCCAACAGGACGGGGATACGGGTCAGTAGGCTAGTAGATGCCGCCCTGTTGTTCGACGAAATCGCTCGGCGCTTCCTCGCGACGTGCCGGAGCGGTCGAGCGGGTCTGGGCGACCCGGCCGCGGCGGATCTGTTCGAGGATCGCGTTGCGTTTGACGGCGATCTCGTCCTGCCTGGTGGCCCGGGCGGGCTCGGTATCGGGCTTGAAGGCTTCCCAGATGACCGCCGCCTTGGGATCGTCGCTGGGCGTGCCGTCGAACACTCGTTTGCCGCTGCGGCGATCGATCCGGACCATCCGAACCCCGGCCGGCGCGACGAACTCGTCGCCGTCCCAGCGCTCGCGCGATGCCTCTACGAACCGCTTGAAGATCGGCGCCGCGGTATTGCCGCCCTGCACCCAGCCGCCCAGATTGCGCGGCTGATCGAAACCGACATACATGCCGGCCACGATCTGCGGCGACCCGCCGACGAACCATGCATCGGTCGGACCGCTGGTGGTTCCGGTCTTGCCGAACAGCGGCATCTCCAGCGCGCGCAAGCGCACGGCGGTGCCGCGCGTGACCACGCCTTCGAGCATGTGAACGGTCTGGAACGCCGTCCGCGGGTCCATGACCTGTTTGCCGGCGATGCCGAGGCGGGGCATCGGCTGGCCGTCCCATTCGGGCATGTTGCAATTGGTGCATTCACGCTGGTCGGAGCGCCAGATCACCTTGCCTCGCCTATCCTGGACGTAGTCGATCACGCTGGGCTGGTGGAGCCGCCCCCAGTTCACCAGCGCGGAATAGGCGTTGACCATCCGCTCGACCGTCGTGTCCCCTGCGCCGAGCGCGAACGCCGGATAGGGTTCGTAACTGCCGATGTTGAGTTGCTCGAAGGTCTTGATAACATTGGGCATTCCTGCGTCCATCGCGATATGGACGGTCATCAGATTGCGGCTCTGTTCGAGCCCCCAGCGCATCGTGTGGACCCCGCCACCGCCGCCTCCGAAGTTGCGGAAGCATTTTTCGCCCAGATTGGCGCCCTGATAATAGCAGAAGGTCTGGTCGGGCACCTGGCTCGCGGGG
>JAHJPT010000194.1 GCA_018819685.1 Alphaproteobacteria bacterium | reverse complement strand
CGGCAGGAAGGGCGATGCGGCCGCGGCGAGCAAGCCCGCCGCCAAGGCCCCGCCGCCGCCGAAGTCCGACAAGCTGACCTACAAGGACCAGCGCGATTACGAATTGCTGCCGGCGCGAATCGAGGAACTAGAAGCCGCGATCCTGAAGGGCGAGGCGATCCTCGCCGATCCCGACCTGTTCTCCGCCGATCCGCAGAAATTCGCCAATATCTCGCAGGGGATCGAGAACGCCCGCGCCGAGAAGGATGCGGCGGAAGAGCGCTGGCTGACGCTGGCCGAACGGGTCGAGGGGTGAGCGAGGCGCTGCGGCGCGAGATCGCCGGGTGCCGGCTTTGCGCGCAGCACCTGCCGCATGGGGTGCGCCCGGTGGTGGGGTTTTCGGCGACGGCGCGGCTGCTGATCATAGGCCAGGCGCCGGGATCGAAGGTCCATGAGAGCGGGATTCCCTGGGACGATGCCAGTGGCGACCGGCTGCGCGAGTGGACCGGGCTGAGCAAGGACGAGATGTACGATCCCGCGCGGGTGGCGCTGGTGCCGATGGGGTTCTGCTATCCCGGCAAGGCGAGCGGGGGCGACAAACCGCCGCGCCGCGAATGCGCAGCCCAATGGCACGAGCGCGTGCTCGAGGTCCTTCCCGCCAAACGACTGACGTTGCTGGTCGGGATGCATGCGCAGGCTCACTACCTCCCCCAACACCGCAAATGGTCGATGACCGAGCGGGTGCGGGAATTCCGCAGCTTTCTGCCGGATGCCTTCCCCCTGCCCCACCCAGCCTGGCGGAGCACGATCTGGATGCGCAAGAATCCGTGGTTCGAGACCGAGGTGCTGCCCGAATTGCGCGCGGCGGTCTCGGAGGCGGTGGCGGGCGCGGATCGCGGCGCAAGTTGATGAAACACATCCGGGCGCCTCATGTGAGGCGGTAGAAGTCGGCGACGCGGTCGAGCGCGAGGCGGAGCACCAGCTTGCCGCTGCGCGCGGGCCATTCGAGCGCCTTTTCCGCCGCCGGGATCGTCTCGCCGGCGCAGATCACGCGCCACAGCACGTCCTGCAGGCCCCCGCCGGCCTGCGCCAGCGCGCCGTGGAACCGCGCCTTGGCGGCGATCTGGCGTTCGGCGCCGGTGAGGCCGGTATCGCCGGTGGTGCGCGCGCGAACCGGGTCCCAGCGCATCGTCACCCTGGGCGCGAGTTGCGCGCGTTCGTAGTCGCGCCGCAATTGCTCGCCGCCCGCCAATTGCCGGTCGTCGAGATAGCCGCGCGAGTGCAGCCAGGTCAGCGGCGATTCGGCGAGATTGACGGTGACCGAGCGCCGGGTGCGGTGACGCGGACCGTCGGCGCGGCGGGGACCTTCCGGCGTGAGTTCGCGTTCGATCAATTGACGTGTCATGCAGGGAGCCTCCACTTGAGCGAGGGAGGCCTTGCGTTGTTCCGGTTCCTGTAGGAAAGCCGAAAAACCATATCGGTTAGAGAAAGCCCCCCGATGATCAACCGCATCCGCGATATCCGCAAACAGAAGGGCTGGACGCTGGCCGATGTCGCGCAAGCCTGCGTCCCGCCGACGACGCCGCAGACGGTCGGGCGACTCGAGACGGGGATGCGCAATCTATCGCTCAAATGGATGGAGCGGATCGCGACCGCGCTGGAGGTCGAACCCGAAATGCTGGTCCGCTCAGAGGGTTCCGCGCCCCCGCAGACCGTCGCGGTGCTGGCTGCGAATGGCGCCGAGGCGCTGCCTCAATCGCGCGATGCCCTGCTCGCAACCGAGCTGGGCGGCGAGGCGCCGCTGGTGGTGCTCGAGATCGCCTATCCGCATGGCGAATACCGCCCCGGCGATCAGCTGTGGCTGCGCCAGCTCGCCCCCGAGGAGGCGGCGCGCGCAATCAACCGCGACGTTCTGGTCCCACGCAAGCACGGCCGCTTCGCCTTCGGGCGGCTGATCGACCGCCAGGGCAAGATGGTCGGCATTCTCCCGCCCGGCCATGGGCAGAAGCAGGAAGTCGTCAGCGATCCCGCCTGGATTGCGGTCGCCGAGATGCTGGTGCGGCGCCTCTGATGCCACGCGTCCTCTCGCTATCGACGCTCTACCCCAACGGCGCCCAGCCCCGGTTCGGCACCTTCGTCGCGCGCTCGCTCGAGGCGCTGCAGCGCGAGACCGACTGGGAGGTGACCGTGATCAACCCGATCGGCGTCGCGCCGCTCGCGCTGGGCCGATATCGCGCCAAGGCCGCCGCAGCCGTCGACGGCATCGAGCACGGCGTCCCGGTCCACCGCCCCACCTTTCGCCTGCTGCCGGGGATCGGGGGGCGTTTCAACCCCCGCGCCATCGCGGGCGCGGCGATCCCGCTGGCCAGGCGGCTGCACCGCGAGAAGCCCTTCGATCTGGTCGATGCGCAATTCTTCTATCCCGACGGACCGGCGGCGCTGCGGATCGCTCGCGCGCTCGATCTGCCGCTGTCGATCAAGGCCCGGGGCGCGGATATTCATTACTGGGGCGGCAAATCCTACGCCCGCGCTGCCATGCTCGAGGCGGGCGAGGCCGCAGCAGGGCTGCTGGCGGTGTGCGAAACGCTGGCCAGCGACATGACCGCGCTGGGCCTGCCTCGCGAGAAGATCGCGGTGCATTACACCGGGCTCGATCACGACCGCTTCCGGCCGCTCGACCACACCCGCCTGCGCCCGCGGCTGGCCAAAGAACTCGATTTGCCGCTGGGATTCGCGGAGCCGCTGCTGGTCAGCGTCGGCGCGCTGATCCCGCGCAAAGGACAGCAGCTGGTGATCCGCGCGCTGGCCGGCCTCCCCGCCGACCTGCAAGGGGCGCGGCTGCTGCTGGTCGGCAAGGGCGAGGACGAGCCCAGGCTGCGAGCGCTGGCGGCGGAACTGGGCGTGGCCGAGCGGATCCATTTTCTCGGCCTGCTCGACCACGACATGCTGCCGCTGGTGCTCTCGGCCTGCGACGCGATGGTGCTTCCCTCCGCCAGCGAAGGGCTCGCCAACGCCTGGGTCGAGGCGCTGGCTTGCGGCACCCCGCTGGTGATCACCGATGTCGGCGGCGCCCGCGAACTGGTGAGCGATCCCGTTGCGGGCGTGCTGGTCGCGCGCGAGACGCAAGCGGTGCGCGAGGGCGTGGCCCGCGTGCTCGCCCAACCCCGCGACCGCCAGGCCGTGGCGGCAACGGTAGAGCGTTTCGGCTGGACCGAGAACGCCCGCGCGCTTGCGGCCTATTACGACCGCCTGCCCGGAACCGCCGGCTAGACCCCGTCGAGGATCCCGCCGACCGGGTTCTCAGACCTCGCCGCGCGCGGCGCGGTCCTGTTTGTCGGTGGCGGTTTCATCGGGGACGAAGCTCTTCGAGGTCACCCCCATCCAGATCAGCAGCGGCGCAGCCAGATAGACCGAACTGTAGGTGCCGACGCCAAGCCCGACGGTGATCGCCGCGACCAGGCCGAACAGGCTGGCAGGGCCGAAGAACAACAACGGCAGCAGCGCGACCAGCAGCGTCAGGCTGGTCATCACGGTGCGCGCCAGCGTCTCGTTGACCGACAGATCGAGCAGTTCTGGCAGCGGCATCTTGCGGTATTTCTTCAGATTCTCGCGGATCCGGTCATAAACCACGATCGTGTCGTTGAGCGAGTAGCCGATGATCGCGAGGATCGCGGCGATGATCTGGAGGCTGAACTCGAGCTGGAACAGCGCGAACAGGCCCAGCGCGACCGACACGTCGTGGACCAGCGCGAACAGCGCCCCGACCCCGAATTGCCATTCGAAGCGGATCCAGATGTAGATCGCCACCGCGATCATCGCCGCGAGCAGCGCAAAGGCAGCGTCGCTGCGGAACTCGCCCGAGACCTTGCCCGAGACCGAATCGACGCCATCGATGCGCAATTGCGGATGATCGGCCTCGAGCGCCGCGGTGATGTCCTCGGTCATGCGATTGGCGAATTCCGGATCGCCTTCGGCCTCGTCGGGCAGCGCGACGCGGATCGAGACCTGGTTGGGTTCGCCGAAGCGCTGGATGATCGGGTTCTCGACCGCGGGCAGCGCATCGACCGTCTCGCGGATCTCCGCGACCGGGGCTTCCGCCTCGCCCACGAAGGTCACGCGGATTTCCTGGCCACCCGCGAAATCGACTCCGTAATTGAGGCCGTTGACCGCAACCAGCGTCCAGCTTCCCAGGATGAGGAACAGGCTGAAAACGAAGAACGGGACGCGCCATTTGAGGAACTGGATGTTGGTGTCGTCGGGGACGAGCTTGAGCAGTTTCATGGTCTCTCTCCCCTTACAGGTGGATGTCGCTGGGACGGTTCTTGCGCAGCCATCCGGCGACCCACATGCGGGTCAGGGTGACGGCGGTGAAGACGCTGGTGAACAGGCCGATCACCAGCACGACCGCGAAGCCGCGGATCGGGCCGGAGCCGAACAGGAACAGCAGCACGCCGGCGATGAGGTTGGTGATGTTGGCATCGTAGATCGCCCGGCTCGCTTCCTTGTAGCCGTTTTCGACCGCGGCGACGACGCGCCGCCCGCGTTTTCGTTCTTCGCGAATGCGTTCGTTGATCAGCACGTTGGCGTCGACCGCGGCACCGATGGTCAGCACGAAACCCGCAATCCCCGGCAGCGTCAGCGTGGTGTTGAGCGCGGCCATGATCCCCAGGATCATCAGCACGTTGATCACCAGCGCGACCGAGGCATAGATCCCGAAGCGACCGTAGCTGGCGATCATCAGCGCGACCACGGCGACCGATCCGACTATCAGCGCGAGAAGACCGCGGCGGATCGAATCCGCGCCCAGGTCCGGGCCCACCGTCCGCTCCTCGATCACCGCCAGATCGACCGGCAGCGCGCCGGAACGAAGCGAGATCGCGAGATTGTTGGCGCTTTCGGTGGTGAAGCTGCCCGAGATCTGGGCGCTGCCGCCCAGGATCGGTTCGCGGAAGGCCGGCGTCGACAGCACCTCCTCATCGAGGATGATGGCGAACGCCTTGTCGACATTCTCGGTGCTGAGCTTGGCGAAACGCGCCCCGCCCTGCTGGTCGAACTGGATGTTGACCACCGGCTCGTTGGTCTGCGGATCGAAGCTCTGCTGCGCACCGGTCAGGCTGTCGCCGCGGATCCCGCCGAGCCGGCGCACCGCGACCGAGGTACCCGCCTGCGGCGAGCTTTCGGCATAGGGGAATATCTCGCTGCCCGGAGGAGCGATGCCTTGCATGACGTCGGTCGGCAGCGCGGTCTCGTCGACCATCCGGAATTCGAGCCGCGCGGTCTGGCCGAGCAGTTCCTTGAGCTGGTCGGGATCGTCGAGCCCGGGGACCTGCACCACGATGCGGGTATCGCCCTGGCGGATGATAGTCGGCTCGCGCGTGCCGAGCGCATCGATGCGCCTGCGGACGACTTCGGTGGCGCTATCCATTGCATCCGAAACTGCCTGTTCCAGGCCGGATTCGGTGGGGGTGAGAACGAAACGCGTTTCGTCGACGACGGTCAGATCCCATTCGCGGACCATTCCCTGGCCGTTGACCAGCGGCAGCAGCAATTCGCGAGCCCGATCGACATCGCCCGCGTCGTCGATCATGAAGCTCAGCCGCCCGTCGGCGGTCGAGACATCGCCGATGCGGATGCGCGGCTCTGCGTTCTGGAGGACGGTGCGGACGCCTTCTTCCATGCTCTCGAGCCGCTGCGCGGCAACCTGCGCCGGCTCGGCCTCGAGCAGGATATGGCTACCCCCGGCAAGATCGAGCCCGAGATTGACCGTCGGATCGGGGAGCGCATCGGGCCAGCGCTGATCGATCGCGGCGAACAGCGATGGCAGTGCCGCGAACATGGCGGCCGCGGCGATCAGCCACAGCCAGGTCTTCTTCCATGTGGGGAAGTCGAGCATTGTCGTCTGCGCCCTTCGCTCAGTCGTTCGCCGGGGGGGCGGTTTCGGGCGCGATCACGTCGCCGATGGTCGATTTGACCGCGCGCACCTTGACGCCCTTGGCGAGTTCGAGTTCGGCGTAGTGGTCCTCGACCTTGACGACCTTGGCGACCAGCCCGCCGGCGGTGACCACCTGATCGCCGCGCTTGAGCCCGGCGACCTTCGCCTGATGCGCCTTGTGCTGCTTCATCTGCGGGCGGATGATCAGGAACCAGAAGATCAGGATCATGCCGACGATCGGCGCCCAGGTGACCCATGCGGGTGGAGCGTCGGCGGCGCCGGTTGCGGCGGCAAGAAGGTCGAGCATGATACGAAACAGCCTGTCGGTGATGGTGTCTAGCGGATGATTCGCAGGTGGTGGAACGCTGGCGAAAATCAAGCCGCGCACCCCGCCCCCTCGCGAAGTGGCCGCCGCCTAGCAGCAATGGTGCAACAGGGCAATAAAATGGCGTGCGGACCGCGCTTGCCATAGCCGAATGCGGTGCCTATAGGCGCGGCTTCCACTGGATCCGGGACGTAGCGCAGTCTGGTAGCGCACCACACTGGGGGTGTGGGGGTCGCAGGTTCGAATCCTGTCGTCCCGACCAGTGGAATACCCCTCCTCCTTTACCGTCCGCCTGCTGGTTGAGCAGCGAGAGCGCGACCGGGCGCTCGTGGTCCGCGTTGTCGGCTGCGTCGCGTCGTTGGGACGAAGGCTCCTATTCCAAGGAACGGCTCGGAGACTGCCGGGTTTAGATCGAAGCAGGCGATCGAAACCGGTCGCGACCAGCCGATCGGACGAAGGGAGCCGCAGACCGATGAAAAACCTCCTCACCAGTGAACCTCGCCCCGCCAGCCAGCCGGGGCGTATGTCGCTGCCTCTTCTCCTGCTCGCCGCCATGGCAAGCCCAGTCGGCGCTCAGGCTCCCGAGCGCAGCAATCAAATCGAATCGGTCCATACCGGCGAGGCCGTGGTCTCGGTCGTCGAGGTCGCCGCGGGGCTCGATGCGCCCTGGGGCATGACCTTCCTCCCCGATGGCCGCATGCTGGTGACCGAACGTCCCGGCAATCTGGTGATCGTCGCGGCGGATGGAGCCGTCTCCTCGCCGCTCGCCGGTACGCCGACCGTGTACGCGCAGGGTCAGGGCGGTCTGATGGACGTGGCGCTGCATCCCGATTTCGCGCAGAACCGGATGGTCTATCTCACCTTCGCCGAACCCGGTCCGGACGGCTCCGCCGGAACCGCGCTGGGCCGCGCGCGATTGGCGAACGACCACCTGGAAGGCTTCGAGGTGATCTGGCGGCAGGAGCCCAAGCTGGTCGGCCCCAACCATTTCGGCAATCGCATCGCCTTTGCCCCGGACGGCAAGCTGTTCCTCGCGCTGGGCGAGAGGTTCCAGTTCGGCCCGGCGCAGGATCTGTCGAACACGCTCGGCACGGTCGTGCGGCTGAACGACGATGGCTCGATCCCGCAGGACAACCCCTTCGTGGGCCGAGCGGACGCCGAGGACGCGATCTGGTCCTACGGCCATCGCAACATCGAAGC
Organism: Alphaproteobacteria bacterium; assembly: GCA_018819685.1. GTDB lineage: Bacteria > Pseudomonadota > Alphaproteobacteria > Sphingomonadales > Sphingomonadaceae > Qipengyuania > Qipengyuania benthica. Next base: position 4,341 of record JAHJPT010000194.1, on the reverse strand, counting down.
TTCCGCAATTCATCCCGAGACGGGCGCTTTGTGGGTGGCCGAAATGGGGCCGCTGGGCGGCGACGAACTCAATGAAATCCGCGCGGGTGCCAATTACGGCTGGCCGGTCGTCAGCTGGGGGATCAATTACGACGGCGTGGATATCCCCGATCCGACCCAATTCCCCCAATTCGCGGATGCGGCGCATGTCTGGAGCCCGGTCCGCTCGCCCTCGGGAATGATCGTCTACACGGGCGACATGTTCCCCGAGTGGCGGGGAGACATTCTCTTCGGTGCGCTGTCCGCCGGAGGACTGGAGCGGGTGGACATGGAGAACGGCGCGATTGCGGGGACCCAGTTCATCCCGCTCAACACCCGCATCCGCGAGGTGGAACAGGGTCCGGATGGCGCGGTGTATCTGCTCACCAACACCATGGAAGGCGCAAACGGGGCGGTCTGGCGCCTCGAGCCGCTCGAGGTGCATCCCGCTTCGGCGGACGACGGTCGCAGCGGACCGGGATGAGACGGAGCTCGCTGCGCAGCTAACGGCTCGGCACCTCTCCGGCCAAGGTCGCAACGGCCGGGCGCTTGGCACTATTCCAATCGGTCGAGTACGAAGGTCGCTCTTTCCGAAACGGAACTTTCGGGAAGCAGGATCGGATCGTAGCCAAGCTCACGATAGGCAACGGCCAGGCGCTCGTACTCGGCGACCGCCTCGCCGAACGGCTGCGGTCGCTCGGTATCGTTTGCGTAAATTTCCGGCCATGGCGGCGTGAGGAAAACCTGACGATGATACGGCTCGAAGGCGGCCATGACGGACTTGGCAGACCGCGCCGAGGAATGCTCCAGCGCGACGGCAGCGTCGACGAGGCCACGATCGAAGAACCTCCAGCAGCCGGTGTCGGCCTTCGACTCGCGATCCTGCGAAGCTATGGCAATCGCGCGTTCTGCGAAGGCGGCAAGGTTGAGCCACGGCAAAGCGGCCCCGTCCCCGCGCAGTTCCTCCTGGACGATGCGTCGGCCGGGCTCGGGCACGGTGGGATAGCCGCGGCGAGACAGCTCCACGATCAGGCTGGACTTACCGCCTCCCGAGCACCCGGAAATCACAACGTCGCGGCTCGGATTCATGGCTCCGTTCATAGCGCCGCATCCTGAAAAGCAAAATTTCAGCGCTTGCCTGTCGGTCGCCATAGCGGCCTTGCCTCGGTCGGGGGTGGCAGCACGCCCTACCTTTACCGGTTGTCCCGGCTATTGGCCTGAGATACCCGGCGACGCGCGAGCGGGCGCTTTCCGGCGTTCGCGAGCATCACTCGATTGGGATGCGATGAACCAGCACATGCCGGCGATCACGGGCCAGAGACTCCGGCGCGCCCTGTTCGCGCTCGTCATTTTCGCGGGCAGTTTCCTGCTGTTCCTGATCCAGCCGCTGGTGGCGCGGCTGGCGCTGCCGCAGCTGGGCGGCGCGCCCAACGTCTGGAACAGCGCGATGCTGGTGTTCCAGCTGCTGCTGCTGGGCGGCTATGGCTATGCCCATTGGCTGAGCCGCTGGCCGCTGCGGCGGCAGGCACTGATCCATATCGCCTTGCTCCTGGTGGCGGCAGTCGTGCTGCCGATCGCCTTGCCCCGGATTGCGCCACCCGCTGCAGGCTGGGAGGTGCTGTGGGTCCCGGGGCTGCTGGGGTTGGCCGTCGGGCCGGTGTTCCTGCTGGTTGCGGCGCAGGCTTCGCTGATCCAGCGCTGGTTCGCCGCGGCGCCGGACGCGGGCAATCCCTATCCGCTCTACGCCGCGTCCAATCTGGGCAGTTTCACCGGCCTGCTGGCCTATCCGCTGTGGCTCGAGCCGCGTTTTGCGCTCAGCGCGCAAAGTGCGCTGTGGTCGCTGGGCTATGGCGTGCTGATCCTGCTTACCGCGCTCGCTGCCGCGCAACGGTGGAAGACCGCAGAGAAGAACGACGGGGCTGCGGCGGCCCCGGAGCCGCTGGAGCATCGGGGCCGACCGGCTGGGCGCGTCGTGCTGCTGTGGCTGGCGCTCGCTGCGGTTCCTTCGGGGCTGATGCTGTCCACCACCACCCTGCTGACCACCGATCTCATGGCGATGCCGCTGCTGTGGGTGATCCCGCTGGGCCTCTATCTGCTGAGCTTCTCCGTTGCCTTTTCCGAGGTCGGTCACTGGACGCGGATCCTGACCCGGATGGCCCCGGTGCTGCTGCTCGCCGCCGGCTCCTTCGCGATGGTTTCCGGCGGCCAGGCCAATCCGGCGATCGCGCTGGCGATGGTCGGGCTGCTGTTCGTGCTGGCAGTGGCGCTCCACGGCAGGCTTTACGCGCTGCGCCCCGACCCCTCGCAGCTTACCTTCTTCTATCTGGTGGTCGCGGCCGGCGGTGCCCTGGGCGGGGCGTTCACCGCGCTGGTCGCGCCGGTGCTTTTCGACTGGATCTACGAGCACGCGATCCTGCTGCTGGCCGCGGCGGCGCTGTTGCCGCAGACGCTGGTGATCGAGCGCATGCGCCGTTTCCTGCAGGAACGGCCCGCGGGTCGGACAATCGTTGCCGCGCTGGTCCTCCTCGCGATTCTGCTCGCCTATCTCCTTCACCGCGCCACGGAAGCGGGCGATGGCGAGACGATCCTCGCTTTGTTCGCTACGCTGACGCTGATCGGCGTGGCACTGGTCGCAATACGCTGGGCCTTCGTCGCGGTAGCGGCGCTGCTGATGCTGGGCATGGGTGGGTTAGCGACGCTGGCGCTGTCGCTCGAGGGCGAGCGCGCGCGGACCTATTTCGGGGTCTACAGCGTGGTCGAGACCGAGGGTGGGCGGTTCCGCCAGCTCAACCACGGGACCACCAATCACGGGCGGCAATGGCTCGACCCCGAGCGGCGCAGCGATCCGACCAGCTATTACGGTCGTTCCGCCGGGATCGGCATCGCGCTCAATGCCGCCGCGCCGGATGCCGAGATCGGCGTGGTCGGCCTCGGGGCGGGAACGCTCGCCTGCTATCGCCAACCCGGGCAACTCTGGAGCTTCTTCGAGATCGATCCGCAGATCCTCTCCTATTCGCGCGACGGCAGCTTCACCTTCCTCTCCGATTGCGCCCCCGATGCCCGGATGGTGGTGGGCGACGCGCGGCTGGAGCTGGCGGAAGAGCGGCAGGATCGCTTCGATCTGCTGGCGATCGATGCCTTTTCCTCGGATTCGATCCCGCTGCATCTGATGACCGAGGAGGCCTTCGCCACCTATGGCCGCGCGCTTGCCCCCGACGGCTTGCTGCTGGTGCATATCTCCAACCGCTTCATCGACCTCGCTCCGATGGTGTCGGCGCTGGCAGAGGCGCAGGGCTGGCACGGGCGGCTGCGCTTCGACGACGAGAACCTCGCCGAGGGGCTGGCCCCTTCGGTGTGGATCGCGCTGGCGCGCGACGAGGAGGCACTGGCACGGCTCGACGGCGAATACGCCTGGGAGCCGTTGCCGCGCCCCGCCCGCCGCGCCTGGACCGACAACAACGCCTCGATCCTGCCGCTGATCCGCTGGTAGCGGAACCTTCGCACTTGCAGCATCGTGCCTGATCGCATAGAGGCGCGCCCATCCATCGGACCCGGCCTGCCGGGTGGCTCGGCCCGGCGCCTATCCCCGGGACAATGTTCAGACCGGCAGTTCAAACCGCGCATAGTGACCGTCGCGCTCGCGTCGCTCCCCTATGTCATCCGCGTTGTCCCGCCGGTCGTATGGGTCAGGCAAACATTCCCATGTTCGATATCGCTACGCTCAAACGCGAGTGGCTTTCCAATCCCCGGCGCGACATCCTCGCCGGCATCGTCGTCGCGCTCGCGCTGATCCCCGAGGCGATCGGTTTCTCGATCATCGCCGGGGTCGATCCGCGCGTGGGCCTCTACGCCTCCTTCTCGATCGCGGTGATCATTTCGCTGGTTGGCGGCAGGCCGGGAATGATCTCGGCGGCGACGGCTGCGGTCGCGGTCATCGTGGTTCCGCTGGTGCGCGAATACGGCGTCGAATACCTCTTCGCCGCGACCGTGCTGATGGGGGTGATCCAGCTGATCGCCGGCTTCCTGCGCCTCCATCTGCTGATGCAATATGTCTCGCGCTCGGTGATCACCGGCTTCGTCAACGCATTGGCGATCCTGATCTTCATGGCGCAGCTGCCCGAACTGACGGGCGTGCCGATGCTGACCTATGTGCTGGTCGCCGCGGGTCTCGCCATCATCTACCTGTTCCCGCTGCTGACCAGAGCGGTTCCCTCGCCGCTGGTGGCAATCGTCGTGCTGACGGCGGTGGCGTTCTACATGGGCTTCGACGTCCGCACCGTGGGCGACATGGGCGAACTGCCCTCCTCGCTCCCCGCCTGGCTG
>JAHJPT010000193.1 GCA_018819685.1 Alphaproteobacteria bacterium | reverse complement strand
TGGCCGGCCTGATCACAGCTGCGGCGGCCTGGCTGCACTGGAAGCGCTTCATGGTGCCCATCACGATCGCTGCGGGCACCGCCGCGCTCGCAGCCACGGTGGTTGCGCTGATCGTTGCGGCGATCGGACCGAATTCGGACAGTGTCGGCGATGTCGTGCTGGGCATCGTGTTCTTAGTGGGGCTGGTGGTCTTCGCCTTCGCCATGCGCTGGGACATGAGCGATCCGACGCGCGGAACCCGTCGCAGCGATGTCGCCTTCTGGCTGCACCTGCTCGCGGCGCCGATGATCGCGCATCCGGTGTTCTCGCTGATCGGCGTGACCGATGGCAGCAGTTTCGGACTGGGCGCGGCGCTCGCCGTGCTGGCGATCTATGTCGCTTTCGGGCTGGTCGCACTCGCCGTCGATCGGCGAGCACTGCTGGTTTCCGCCCTCGCCTACGTGTTGATCGCGCTGACCATGCTGTTCGATCGCTTCGGCGCGGTGGAATTGAGCTTTGCGCTCACCGCGCTGGTGATCGGCTCCGCCCTGCTGACGCTCAGCGCGATGTGGACGCCCATCCGCCGCGCCGTGGTGACGGCCATGCCGGCCACCATGACGGCGCGGCTCCCCGCCACCGCCTGAGGGTCAGTCCTCGACCGCCTTGAGCAGGCGCCGCTCCATCGGCGCAAGGACGCCGACGAGCTCGTGACCGCGCTTGAGCACCTGGCCGTGTTCGCCGAACAGCGTCCACATGCCCTGGCGGTTGCGCAGCGCGGGGCGCTTCTCGACCCGCATCTGCGGGCGTTCGGCGGCACGGCGGAACGCGGCGAAGCTCGCCATGTCGCGCGCGAAATCCATCGCATAATCGCGCCATTCGCCCGCCGCGACCATGCGGCCATAGAGATCGAGGATGCGGACCAGCTCGGTACGGGTGAACGCGACCTGGAGCGGCGTGCGCTGCGGAAAGGGCAGCACCGTGCCCGAAACCGAAGGTGGGTGCCCCATCAGTCCTGCGTACCGCTGCGCAGGCTCTCGTCCTCTGCTCCTGCGGCGGCTTTAGGCAAGGCGCTGCGCAGGCTGTCGAGCTCGGTGCGCATTTCGGTGAGCTGCTTTTCGAGCGCGGCGATGCGGCCCGGATCGGGTTCGCAGGGTTCATTGCAGGGTGTGCCATAAGGCATGAATTCGCGTATATAGGTTTCAACCGGCACCAGCGTGCTGCGCGCCTTGAAACCGACCATCGTCGCGCCTTCGGCCACTTCGTCGGTAACCACCGCATTGGCACCGATCCGCGCGCGATCGCCGACTGTGATCGGCCCTATGACCTGCGCCCCCGAACCGATGATGACACTGTTGCCGATCGTCGGATGACGCTTGCCGCCCACGCCATTGGTCGGGTTCGTCCCCCCCAGCGTGACGCATTGATAAATCGTCACGTCATCGCCGATCACGGCGGTCTCGCCGATCACCGAAAAGCCGTGATCGATGAAGAAATTGCGCCCGATCTTCGCGCCGGGATGGATGTCGATCGCGGTCAGGAAGCGGCTGGTGTGATTGACCAGGCGGGCGAGGAAGAACAGTTCGGCCTCGAACAGCCAATGCGCCACGCGATGCCAGAACAGCGCCCAGACACCGGGATAGAGCAGTATTTCCCAACGCGAGCGCGGCGCGGGATCGCGGGCGCGGATCGAGTCGAGATAGGCAAACAGACGGTCGATCATCGGTCGGGATTCTTCCACCATTGGCGAATCAAAGCAAGCGGGCCTGCTCGGGCCCCTCCACGGCATCCAGCGCATCGCGCCAGATCGACATGGTGGCGGGCGCCTTGCGTTCAAGCGAAATCCGGTCGATCTCGGCGACCACTCGCTCGATCGCGGCATAGCTGCGGGTCAGGCGCGGCACGAGGTAGCTCGCCGCCCCATCGGCCAGCACGAGGCGGCGCTGCTCGGCATGCGCGGCGATAAGCCCGGCCACCATGGCATCGTCGGGCGGAGCTATCGCAAGCTGCAGCGATCCGCCCAGCCGGGAGCGCAGATCGGGCAGCGCAATGTCCCACTCGGCGTCATCGGCGACCAGCAGCAGCGGACGACCACCCTCCTGCGCGCGGTTCCAGCGGTGGAACAACTCGGTCTCGTCCCAATCCTGCGCACCGTCGATCGCCTCGCCGCGGCCCTCGGCTTCGAACCAGCGCGCCAGCAGCGATTTGCCCGAACGCGGCGGCCCCAGCAGCACTGCGGTGCGAAAAGGCCAGTCCTGCGGCCGGGCAAACGCATCGACCGCGCTGCGGTTGCCCGCGCCCACGACGATGCGCGAAGGGAGGTTGTCGCCGGATTCGAGAGGGAGCGCGATCTGGGACATCGGCGGCGCGCCTCTGCCTAGCGGCTGATCAGGAGCGCGTTGTTGCCCGGCTGCACCGTGAAGCCGCGCGCGCGCAGTGCAGCGGCAAGCTCCTGGATCGAACCCGCATAGCTTACCGTCAGCACCGAAGTGCCGCCGATCGCAGTGCTGCGGATCCCGGCGTTGCGCACGCCCGAGGACCCGCGAACATCCGCGAGCGCAGCGTTGAAGGCGGCGGCATCGGGCGTCTGGACCTGCACGGTATAGAGCCCGACCGAACCTTCGGGCGGAGGCGTATTGATCGGCGCGGCGCTGATCGTGCCATCGGTCTCGGCGGTCTCACGCTCGCGATCCGCGCGTTCGCGGGCGGCGCGCGCCTCGCGCTCGCGCGCATCCGCCGCCTGCCCGGCCTCGATCAGCCGCAGCAGCGCCGGGTCGATTTCCGGGGTGCCCAGATTTAGCGTGGGATCGGGCTTGAGCAGCCCGTCGGCCAGAGCCTTGGCAAAGATCGCGTCGAAACGCATGACCGCCTTCTCGAGCATGGCCGGCAGCGCTTCGGGATTGGGGGCTGTCATCGCGAAACTGGCGAGAAAGCGGTTGTCGGGGCCGTAGCGCGCGGTGAACTTGCCGGTTACCGGACCGCCGGGATAGGAATAATCGAGATTGGCGATCGGGATCAGCACATCCGAAGCGCTGAACTGATCGAGGACATTGCGCCACCACAGCCGGCTGCGCCGCCCGGTCTGGCCATAGGTGATGAGCAGCGAATCGCTTCCCGCCCCCGAAGGTCGGACGTAATCGATCCGGCTAGAGCCCGCCTGATATTCGGCCCAGGCGCGCTGCCAGGGATTGCGCATCTCGTAGACCAGCTGCGTCCCCGCCGAAACGGTGACCGGAACCAGCAGCATCGGCGCCGAACGCTGCGCCTGCTCCTCGCCGCCGAGATAGGCGTTCGCGCGCTGGCGGTCGAAGATCACCCCCAGTCTTGCGATATACCGCCGCGGGCCAAGCTGTTCGCGTTCGATCACGATTGCCGAGACCACCGCAGCGATCTGCGTATCGGACAGTTCCGGCCCCTCGAGCCGCTCCCAAGCCTTGCGCTGCGCCACTTCCCAACCCTTCGCCCGGGCGTCCTGGGCATTGTCGCCGGTGACGTCCACCTCCACCCCGGTTACCGAGATGTCGCGCGAAGCTGCGATCGGGGCGATCCCACGCTCGCCGGCGACCTGCGCGACCAGCGCCGCCGCGCCCAGCGCAAGAAGCGCCAGAGCGGCGATCAGCAGGGCCCGCGATCGGCCGAGGGATGGAAGAGCAAAGCGCATCATGGGGAAAACACCGGCCTTTTGCCCAAAGCCCCGTGCGAATCCAAGCGGGAATGCTAAAGCACCCGGCATGGATGGCAAGAATTCCCCCTACACCTATGCCGATGCCGGCGTTTCGATCGCCGCAGGCAACGCGCTGGTCAAGGCGATCGGACCGCTCGTAAAGGCCACCGCCCGCCCCGGCGCCGACAGCGAGTTGGGTGGGTTCGGCGGCTTTTTCGATCCGAAGGCGGCGGGTTACAACGATCCCCTGCTGGTCGCCGCGAACGACGGGGTTGGAACCAAGCTCAAGCTGGCGATCGATCACGACCGCCACGACAGCGTCGGCATCGATCTGGTCGCGATGTGCGTCAACGATCTCATCGTTCAGGGCGCCGAACCGCTGTTCTTCCTCGATTATTTCGCCACCGGCAAGCTCGAGAACGGCATCGCCGAACGCGTGGTCGCCGGAATCGCCGAAGGCTGCAAGCAGGCCGGCTGCGCGCTGATCGGTGGCGAGACCGCCGAGATGCCGGGAATGTATGCGCCGGGCGATTACGATCTCGCCGGCTTCTGCGTCGGCGCGGTCGAGCGCGGCGAACAGGTCACCGGCGAACGGGTTGCACCCGGCCATGTGCTGCTCGGCCTCGCCAGTTCGGGCGTTCACTCCAACGGTTATTCACTGGTGCGCAGGCTGGCCGAAGACAAAGGCTGGCAGCTCGACGCGCCTGCCCCTTTCGACGCCGCACTTACGCTGATCGAGGCGCTGATCGAGCCGACCCGCATCTATGTGGCCGGCTTGCTGCCGCTGGTGCGCGACGGTTTGATCGATGCGCTTGCCCATATCACCGGCGGCGGCTTGCTGGAAAACATCCCGCGCGTGCTGCCCGAAGGCGCGCACGCCAGGGTCGATGCCGGTCTGTGGGCGCAGCCGGAACTGATGGCCTTCCTCCAGGCGGAGGGAGGGATCGAGCCCGAAGAAATGGCGCGCACTTTCAATTGCGGCATCGGCATGGTGCTGGCGGTAGAACCGACGCAAGTCGAAATCGTCCGCACTCGCCTCGAAGATGCGGGAGAGATCGTGCTTGCGGTGGGCGAGATAGTTTCCGGGATACGCGGCTGCACAGTGCGCGGGAGCGCCGGAGTGTGGTCCGCCAGCGAGGCCTGGGAAGTGACGCATAGTGGCTGACAAGGCCCGGGTCGCCGTCTTCGTCTCCGGGCGGGGCAGCAATATGGCGGCGCTGCTCTACGCCTCCCGCCTTCCCGATGCTGCCTACGAGGTCGTGCTGGTCGCCAGCAACGATCCCGCCGCACAAGCGCTGGCGCTCGCCACAGCGGAAGGCGTGCCCACCTTCGCGCTCGCGCATCGCGGAATGGCACGCGCCGATCACGATGCCGCGATGGAGCAGGCGGCGCGCGATGCCGGAGCGGAGTACATCGCGCTCGCCGGCTACATGCGAATTCTGAGACCTAGCTTCGTCGCGCACTGGGCGGGACGGATGCTCAACATCCATCCCTCGCTGCTGCCGAAATATCCCGGCCTCGACACCCATGCCCGAGCCATTGCGGCGGGCGACAGCGAGGGCGGTGCCTCGGTCCATCTGGTGACCGAAGACCTCGATATGGGCGAGGTTCTGGGCCGAATCCCGGTCGCCATTCGCCCCGACGAGACCGCAGACGGGTTGGCCGAACGCGTGCGGCTGGCCGAACACCAGCTCTATCCGCGCGTGCTCGCCGATTATGTGTCGCGGCCATACGATGCCGCCTGGCTGCTCGAGCGGGTACGCGCGCTGGCGCTGGCGCTGCCGGAGACGCACGAGCGCGAAAGCCATGGCTCGCCCGGCTGGCGCGCGGGGAGCGCGAAGACCGGCAAGTATTTCGCCTATTTCTCCGACCAACATCACGGGACGCCGCATATCTCGCTGCTGGTGAAATGCAGCGGAATGGACGAACTGGAGGCTCTCGTCGAAGCGCAGCCGACGGCCTATTACAAGCCCGCCTATTACGGCGCGAGCGGCTGGATCGGGCTGATCCTCAACCGGGCCGGGGTCGATTGGGAGGGAGTGGCCGACCGGCTTGAGCACAGCTGGCGGCAGGTAGCCCCCAAGAGCGCGACGAAGTTCCGGGACGCGGCGGACGAATTCTGATGCCCCCCCGCGCGCATCCCCTGGCCCGCTCGCGAGCGGCTGAATTGGCGACGCGCATGGTCGAGTTGCTGTGGGAACACGTGACGCCGAAACCGCCGCTTGAGCCCGAGTTCCTGTGGGAAAAGGGCAGCGCAGGCTTCTGCGCGGAAGACGAGACCTCGCTCCGAGAACCTCAGGACATTGCCGATTTTCGCCAACGCCTGGAGGTCCTGTGCCGCTCCTTGCGCGACGAAGCACGGCTCAACGCGTTGGGCCACACCCTAGCCTATGGCCAGCTCACCGCAGCGATCCGCAAGCGGCATGCGCTCGGCCGGCTGTGGCGCGAGCGGCCCGAACTGGCGACGACGCGGATCGCGTCGCCGATCGTGGTGGTGGGCCAGATGCGCGCCGGGACGACGCGGCTGCATCGGCTGCTGTCCGCCGATCCCGCGCACGCCGGGACGCGCTTCTGCAATGCGTTCGACCCAGTCCCGAAAAGGCCCGACTGGCGCCCGATCAAGAGCGGTTTCGCGCTGGCGATTGGCCGACGGATCAATCCCTGGCTCGACACGCTACACCCGTTCGGCGCGACGCGGGTGGACGAGGAGATCAGCTGGCTGTCCTACGCGCTCGACGCCTGCACCTACGAGGCGCAGTGGCGCATACCGAGCTTCGTCGCCTTCAACGAAGCGAGCGATCCGACCCCGATCTATCGCGAATTTGCGCGGATCCTGCGCAGCGATGCCGCAGCGACGGGGAATACCGGATTGCCGCGGGTGCTCAAGGTTCCGCAATTTTCGGAGGCGCTGCCGGCGCTGCTCGATCAGTTTCCCGACGCCCGCATCATCGTCGCCCGGCGTGACGAGGAGGCGGTGCTGGAGAGTTCGGTTTCGATGGTCGCGAGCCAGTTCGCGTTCCAGTCGGATCACGCCGATCTTGCCGCCATCCGAGCGGAATGGCGGCGGAAAATCGCGCTGCG
>JAHJPT010000192.1 GCA_018819685.1 Alphaproteobacteria bacterium | reverse complement strand
CGGGCTGCGTTGGCGCGCGCGACCGGCTTCCGACCCGCGCCGCCGATTCCAGCGCCGCGATGCGCCGCTCGAGCCGCCATTTCGTGCCGCGATGGATCAGCCACATCGGCACCAGCCCCAGCAGGAAGGCGGCGATCGCCAGCGCCGGGATCTTGGTTTCCAGGACGGTGTTGGTCCAAATCGTCACTTCGACCGGTCGCCAGTTGAAGGCCGTAAAGACGAGCAGCATCACCAGAATCAGCACCCATACGAGCGTGCGAATGATCTGCATGGCCTCCATTCCTTCCTGCTTCGAGGCGCCGATGCTAGGCTCGGGCGACGATTGCGTAAAGCCGCAAGCTCAGCCTTCCGGCTGCTCATCGAACACCCGCGCGAACAACGTGTCGACGTGCTTGAAGTGATAGTCGAGGTCGAACTTCTCCTCGAGCTCGCCTTCCGGCAGCGCCGCGGTGACTTCGGGATCCTGCTTGAGCAGGTCGAGCAATTGCAGCCGCCCGTCCGAGTCCCACACCTTCATGGCGTTGCGCTGGACGATGGCATAGGCGTTCTCGCGGCTGACCCCGGCCTGGGTGAGCGCCAGCAGTACCCGCTGCGAATGGACGAGCCCGCCCATCCGATCCATATTCGCCCGCATCCGCGCAGGGTACACCAGCAGCTTTTCGATGACCCCCGTCAGCCGCGCGAGCGCGAAATCGAGCGTAACGGTGGCGTCGGGGCCGATGAAGCGCTCGACCGAAGAATGCGAGATGTCGCGTTCGTGCCACAGCGCCACGTTCTCCAGCGCGGGTAGGGCATAGGCGCGGATCATCCGCGCCTGCCCGGTGAGGTTCTCGGTGAGGATCGGATTGCGCTTGTGCGGCATTGCGCTCGAACCCTTCTGGCCGGGCGAGAAATATTCCTCCGCTTCGAGCACCTCGGTGCGCTGGAGATGGCGGATCTCGACCGCCATCCGCTCGATCGATCCGGCGACCACCGCCAGCGTGGCGAAATACATCGCGTGGCGGTCGCGCGGGATCACCTGGGTCGAAATCGTCTCCGGGACCAGTCCGAGTTTCTGGGCGACATAGGCTTCCACCTCCGGATCGACATTGGCAAAGGTGCCGACCGCACCCGAGATCGCGCAGGTGGCGATCTCGGCGCGCGCATCCCAGAGCCGGGCGCGGCAGCGTTCGAACTCGGCATAGGCCTGCGCCAGCTTGAGGCCGAAGGTCACCGGCTCGGCGTGGATGCCGTGGCTGCGCCCGATGGTGGGGGTGTATTTGTGCTCCATGGCCCGGGTCCGAAGCGCGGCGAGCAGCCCGTCCATGTCCTCGAGCAGCAGATCGGTGGCGCGCGCCAGCTGGACTGCCAGCGTGGTGTCGAGCACGTCGGAGCTGGTCATGCCCTGATGCATGAACCGCGCCCAGTCCTGCCCCGAATGCGCCGCGACCTGTTCTGACACCCAGGTGAGGAAGGCGATGACATCATGCTTGGTGACCGCCTCGATCGCGTCGATCGCCTCGACATCGATTTGCGGGTCGGTGGCCCACCAGTCCCACAGCGCCTTGCCGGCTGCTTCCGGCACCACGCCCAATTCGCCCAGCTTCTGCGTCGCATGCGCCTCGATCTCGAACCAGATGCGATATTTCGCCTCGGGTTCCCAAATGGCGGTCATGGCGGGGCGGGCGTAACGGGGGACCATGGGAAACTCCGGGGGCAGGGGGATCGCTGCGCGGCTAGAAGGCCGCTGCCCGCTTGGCAAGTCGGCTGCATTCGCCAGACGATTGATCTTTGCGAGACTACGGGGCAGTGTCGCTCGAAGCCGAGGTGGGACGCCCGGTCGGGGGAACAGCATGCAATTCAACAGGGTCGCCGCCGCGCTTGCCACATCTTGCGCCGCCTTTATCGTCTTTCCGGCCTACGCCGGGGAGGTTCCGCTCTACGACACGCCGCCCTCCTGGGCCGAGGTCGCCGAGCTGGATGAGATGCGCGAAAGTCGCAATCCGCTGCTGCTGGCGGAAAAGCAGGTGCGGTTGGAAGAAGGGCGGCTGTGGGTCTACACCGACGCTGCGATCAGGCTCGATTCTCCGGAAATGCTGACGCAGATGGGGACGCTTCAGACGGCGTGGTTCCCGGACAAGGGCGATCTGACCGTCCATCGGGTCGAATTGCTGCGCGGCGACGAGGTGATCGACGTGCTGGCCGGCGGCACTCGCTTCGAGGTGCTGCGGCGGGAGGCGCGCCTCGAGCAGCGGGAGCTCAACGGTCTGCTGACTGCGACGATGCCGCTTTCGGGCGCGCAGATCGGCGATGTGCTGCGGATGGCTTTCTCCACAACAGTATCCGATCAGGCGCTGGGTCGCGAGGTTCAATGGACCGACCAGCTGATCGCCGAGCCGATCCCGCTGGAGAATGGCAGGGTAGTCGTATCCTGGCCCGAGGAATTGGACATCGAATGGAAGATCGGCGGTGTCGACGCCGAAATCGTCCCGCGAACCAGCGGCGGATATCGCGTGATCGATATCGATCTGCCGTTGGCCAAAGCACCCGAAAAGCCCGACAGCGCTCCGTTTCGCTATCTGCTGGGTCCGATGGTGCAGGTCACCAGCTTTGCGGATTACGCCGAAGTCTCCGCGGTGATGGCGCCGCTCTATCGCACCCAAGGCACGATCGCGCCGGATAGTGCGCTGGCCGCCGAAGTCGCGGAGATCGCTGCGCAGACCGACGATCCGCTCGAGCGCGCTGCGCTCGCAACCCGTCTCGTGCAGGACAAGATCAGCTATCTCGCGAACGGGATGGCGGGAGGCAATTATCTGCCCCAGTCGCCGCAGGAAACCTGGGATTATCGCTACGGCGACTGCAAGGCGAAAACCTATCTCCTGCTCGCGATGCTGCGCGACCTCGGGATCGACGGCGAGGCTGCGCTGGTTCGCAGCAATGGCGGCGATGCGGTGGCCGAACTGTTGCCGATGGCGAGCAGTTTCGATCACGTCATCGTGCGCGCCCGGATCGCAGGCCGGAACTACTGGCTCGACGGGACGAGTGCCGGCACCCGGCTGGCGAACATCGACGAGGTCCCCCGTTTCTTTCACGCGCTGCCGCTGCGCGAAGGCGGCGCGGAGCTCGTCGAACTGGACGAACGCCCTCAATCCATGCCGGACCAGGTGATCCGGATCACACTGGACCAGAGTGCCGGGGTCGGGGTTCCCACCCTGTTCGATATCGAGATCGTCCGCAGCGGGTCGATGGGCGCACAATTGCGCTCGACCGCCGATCTGGACGAAGGCAAATTGCAGCGCGACGCAGTTTACAAGGTCGTCGCTTCCGAGCTCGGCCCGGTGCAGATTGTCGACTACACGGTTGCCTATGACGACCAGCCCGGTCTGGCGACAATCACCGCGAGCGGAGTGATGACCTCGCCCTGGAAACAGGAGCGCGGCATCTACGAGCTCTCTCCTCCGGCCCAGGTGGCGGCGCAGATCGACTTCGACGCCTCTCGTGCCCGCTCGGAATGGCGGGACATTCCCGTGCGTTTGAACGGCCCCTATTACGTCGCGACCGAGCTCGAGATATTGCTCCCGGAAGCGGGTGAGGGCTTCACCCTTCGCAATGCCGAGCCAATCGAACAGGAGATCGGCGGGGTCGAAGTTCGTTCGGATGTGACGCTGACGGGAGAGAGGCTGACGCTGAGTCAGTCGCGACGTTCCTATCGTGAAGAACTGCCCGCCTCGGAACTGACGGCGGTCAAGCGGCAGTTGGCGCAACATCTGCGGGCACTCCCGATCGCCCGCGCGCCCGCCACCACACGCCGTCAGTGGGATTACGGCACCGACCGATCGGCGCTTGCCGCTCTGGAAGAAGCCTACGCCGCGCTAATCGAGGATGCGGAGGAATTCGACAGCTCCGCTCTGATGAACCGCGCCGCCTTTCGCAGCGGTACGTTCGATCACGCAGGCAGCATCGCGGACTATGATGCGGCCATCGCCATGGACCCGACAGCCGATCTCTACTTCTCCCGCGCCAGCGCTCGCTTCATGCTGGGCGAATTGGAGGCGGCCCTGGAGGATCTTCGCCTGGCCGAAGATAGCGAGCCGGACGGCAGCACCTATTCCAGCCAGATCGAGATGCTTGGTCTGCTCGGCCGTGGTGAGGAAGCCCGGGCTCTTGCCGAGGATTATGCCGCTTTTGCCGAAGCACCGCACGAGGCGGACGAAGCTCTCGGCGTCGCCTTGGGATGGGCTGGAAATCCTCGAGAGGGAATCGAACTGATTCGTTCGACGCTCGCCGCCAGGCCAGGCGATGGCGATCTGCTCAACACGCTGTGCTGGGAGAGCGGCAAGTGGAATCTCGTGACCGCCGAGGTTCTCGAAACCTGTGTCGGGGCGGTCGAGAAATCCGACTTCTCGCCGTCCGCGCTCGATAGCCGGGCACTGGCGCATTATCGCCTCGGCAATTACGAAGCGGCTCTGACCGATGCGAACGCAGCGCTGGGCGAATACCGCGAGATGCCCGACACCCGCTTCCTCAAGGGCCTGATCCTGATCGCTATGGGAGACAGAAAGGCCGGACAGGCCGCGATCGCGGAGGCCAAGATCATGAAGCCGAGCGTCGAGCGTCAATATGCCGCCTGGGGTCTGACGCCATAGTTACTGGCCCCTCGAACCCTTGGTCCTAGATCAGACCCTTCGCCCGTAGCGAAACATGGCTGTCGCCCCCGACGATCACATGGTCGTGGACGGTGATGTCGAGATGGCGACCGGCCTCGGCGATGCGGTTGGTGATGTCGATATCGGCGCGGCTGGGTTCGGGGCTGCCGCTGGGGTGGTTGTGCACCAGAATCATCGCCGTCGCCCCCAGATCCATCGCCCGACGGATAACCTCGCGCGGATGGATCGCGGCTTCGTCAATCGAACCATCGCCAAGGTGATGATCCTCGATCAGCCGGTTTTTGGTGTCGAGGTAAAGGATGCGCACGCGCTCCACCGTCAGATGCGCCATATCGGTGGTAAGGTAATCGATCAGCGCCTGCCAGGAACCCAGCACCGGCTTTTTGATGATTTCGCCGCGAGTCATGCGCCGCGCCGCGATGCTGACCGATTTGATCGCGGCGGCGCTGGCCTCGCCGACGCCTTTCACGCGCTGCAAGGCCTTGGGGTCGGCGTTG
>JAHJPT010000191.1 GCA_018819685.1 Alphaproteobacteria bacterium | reverse complement strand
AGGAGCAGGCGGCGAAGTACCCGCAAACCGACTGGCATTTCGAATATTCGCCAGAGACCTTCTCCACCGCCGAACTCGATTTCAGCCTCGAGGTCTGCGAGGCGGTGATGGAGGTGCTGGCCCCCACCCCCGACCACCCGATCATCCTCAACCTGCCCGCCACGCTCGAAGCGGCGACACCCAATATCTATGCCGATCAGGTCGAATATTTCATCCGCAACCTGCCCAATCGCGCAAGCGCGGTGATCAGTCTGCACACGCATAACGATCGCGGCACGGGTGTCGCGGCGGCGGAGCTGGCGCTGATGGCGGGCGCGGACCGGGTCGAGGGATGCCTGTTCGGCAATGGCGAGCGGACCGGCAATTGCTGTCTCGTGACCATGGCGCTCAACATGTACACGCAAGGCGTCAATCCCGAACTCGATTTCTCCGATATCGACCGGGTCATCGAGACGGTGGAATATTGCAACCAGATCCCCGTTCACCAGCGCCATCCCTATGGTGGCGAACTGGTCTACACCGCGTTCTCCGGCAGCCATCAGGACGCCATCAAGAAGGGGTTCGCCGCCGCCAAACGCCAGAACGACGAACATTGGCGCGTCCCTTACCTGCCGATCGATCCCGCCGATCTGGGGCGCAGCTACGAGGCGGTAATCCGGGTCAATTCGCAGAGCGGCAAGGGCGGATTCGCCTGGGTTCTGGAACAGGATCAGGGCCTCAAGCTGCCCAAGCGGATGCAGGCCGATTTCAGTCCGCACGTCCAGCGGATGGCGGATTTGCTGGGACGCGAACTCACCGCAGCGGATATCTGGGAAGCGTTCCGCGACGCCTATCATGTGCACGCTTCGGACAAGCATTTTCAACTCGTCGATTACGAGGAACGCCGCACCGCCGACGGTGCCCGCCTGTTCACCGGAACGATCGCGGTCGAGGGCGAGGAACGCACTGTCAGCGGGCGCGGCAACGGGCTCATCTCGTCGGTACTGACCACCATCGAGGACGCCTTCGGCCTCAGCCTCGAAGTCGCCGATTATACCGAGCATGCGCTGGGCACCGGGCGCGATGCGCGCGCCGCCGCCTATCTCGAATGCCGCACTCCTGAAGGCGCGACGATCTGGGGTGTCGGCATCGACGAGGACGTCGCCACCGCCAGCGTGCGTGCGGTGCTGAGTGCCGCGAATTCGGCGGTTGCCGGATGATCCGTCTGGGCGGCGCGGATCGGCGCTGATACGGTCGCTACGAATCAGAGGACTTGGAGCGGCTGCACATGACCGAAGAGATCATCGAACCCGATCTGGCGATCGTCGATCCGCACCATCATCTGTGGGATCTGCGCGCGCTGGTGCCCGCCTTTCCCGAGCCCCGCCACGACTTCATCGAGGCGATCGCAGGCGCGGCCTATTACACTTTCGACCAGCTCCATGCCGATACCCACAGCGGCCACAATGTGATCGCCACGGTGTTCATGGAATGCGGCGCCTTCTACGATCCGGCGCGCGGCGAAGCGATGAAGCCGGTCGGCGAGGTCGAATTCGTGAACGGGGTCGCGGCCCAGGGTGCAAGCGGGCTCTATGGCGACTACCGCCCCTGCGCAGGCATCGTCGGTCATGCCGACCTCACGCTGGGCGATGCGGTCAAACCGGTT
This sequence comes from Alphaproteobacteria bacterium, assembly GCA_018819685.1. Classification (GTDB taxonomy): domain Bacteria; phylum Pseudomonadota; class Alphaproteobacteria; order Sphingomonadales; family Sphingomonadaceae; genus Qipengyuania; species Qipengyuania benthica. The sequence goes on along the minus strand of JAHJPT010000191.1, from coordinate 4,266 downwards.
GTCGAGGCGCTGATCGCGGCGGGCAACGGGCGGTTCAAGGGCATACGCCACGCGGGCGCCTGGGATGCCGATCCCGAGGTTCTCGGGCCGCCCTTCCACGCGCCGCAGGGGCTCTATGGCTCGGATGATTTCCGCGCCGGTTTCGCCGCCTACTCCGAGTACGGGTTGACCTTCGACGCCTGGCTGCTCGAACCCCAATTGGGCGATGTGGTCGATCTTGCGCGCGCCTTTCCCGAGCAGCAGATCGTGCTCGATCATTGCGGCACGCCGCTCAACATCGCCAGCTATCGCGGGAAGCTGGGGGAGAACTTCAGCCGCTGGCAGGAGAGTATCCACGACCTCGCGGAATGTCCCAATGTCGCGGTCAAGCTGGGCGGGCTGGCGATGGCATTCTGCGGCATGCCGGAGGACGGCCCCGATCGCGGCTGCAGTTCGGAAGAGCTGGCGGAACAATGGGACCCTTATATCACCCACTGCATCGAAGCCTTCGGCCCCGAACGCGCGATGTTCGAGAGCAATTATCCGGTCGATCGCTGGGGCGCGAGCTATGCGGTGCTGTGGAACGCCTTCAAGCGGCTCGCCAATGGCGCGTCCGAGGCGGAGAAGCGCGCGCTTTTCGCGGGCACGGCGGCGCGGATCTACGATATCGAGCACGTCCTCCCCGCCGCCTGACGCCTTCCGTTACGTCAATCTCGACAGTCCGCGGCGCGCTTCGTAAGCCCGTCGCGGAATACGCCCTATGACGAGAGGAACGCTCATGCCCCTGCCCGCCCCGTTCGACAGAATGCGCCTGCCGGTGATCGGATCGCCGCTGTTCATCGTCTCCGGCCCCGAACTGGTGATCGCGCAATGCAAGGCGGGGATCGTCGGCAGCTTTCCCGCGCTGAACGCTCGGCCGCAATCCGAACTCGACGAATGGCTCCACCGCATTACCGAGGAACTGGCGGCGCACAATCGCGATCATCCCGATCGCCCCGCCGCGCCTTATGCGGTCAACCAGATCGTTCACAAGTCGAACGACCGGCTCGAGGCCGACATGGCCACCTGCGCCAAATGGCAGGTGCCGCTGGTGATCACTTCGCTCGGCGCCCGCGAGGAGGTCTTCTCCGCGGTCAAGGGCTGGGGCGGGATATCGATGCACGACGTCATCAACAACCGCTTTGCGCACAAGGCGATCGAGAAGGGGGCGACGGGGCTCATCCCGGTGGCGGCGGGTGCCGGCGGTCATGCGGGCACGCTCAGCCCCTTCGCTCTGATGCAGGAGATCCGCGAATGGTTCGACGGGCTGGTCGCGCTTTCGGGCTCGATCGCGCACGGCCGTTCGATCCTCGCGGCGCAGGCGCTGGGCGCGGATTTCGCCTATATCGGCTCGCCCTGGATCGCGACCGAGGAAGCCAATGCCGACAGTGGCTACAAGGAAGGGATCGTCGACGGCAGCGCCGACGGAATCGTCTACACCAATTTGTTCACCGGGGTTCACGGCAATTACCTGCGCTCGAGCATCGAGGCCGCCGGGCTCGACCCCGATGCGCTGCCCACCAGCGATCCCAGCAAGATGAATTTCGGCAGCGGCGGCAACACCAAGGTCAAGGCCTGGAAGGACATCTGGGGCTCGGGCCAGGGGATCGGCTCGGTCAAATCCGTGGGTCCGGTTGCCGACATGGTGGCTCGCTTCGAACGCGAATACGAGGCTGCCAAGGCTGCTCTGGCCGAGGCGACCGCCTAGAAAATTCCCTGCGCCAGTCCCTCGGCCAGCCCGGCACCGAGTTCCCGCGCTTCGCCCAGACGCTCTTCCGGTACAGTCTTGGAGGCGAGGATTTCCTCGGGCGTCTGCGCCTGGGTGTTGACGATCACCGGTTCGGCGACGCGCTTCAGGCGCCAGCCTTGCGCGATCCGGTCGATCTGGCGCTGCGCACCCTCGCCGTCCGATCCGGCGGCAATCATGGTGGCGAAGGGACGTCCCTCGACCCGTCCGAGCACCGGGTAATAGCAGCGGTCGAACATCTCCTTCATCTCGCCGCTCATGCTGGCGAGGTTTTCGGGGCAGACGAACAGATACCCTTCGGCCTTGAGCAGATGCTCCGGCATGACCGCGTGGGCCTCCATCAGGACGGCGCGTTCTCCGGCACCATCCTTGGCGGCCTGCGCCAGCGCGGCGCTGGTTCCGGTGCGACCGTGCCAGGCAATGAGAAGCGGGCGTTCGAGCATCGGGCTAGCATCGCCTCCACCGGGGCATTGTCAACACACACGACTATGCCTGACGGCCCCGGCGGGATAGGATGCGATCATGGCCACCAACATCGCAAACACCCCTGGCGCAAATCACGTCTTCGGGGTTTCCCATTCGCTCTCGGGCCGTGGCTGGCGGTGGCGGCGCGGCAATATGGAGATGGCCGAAGGCGCGATCCCGCTCGACCGCGATATCGTCACCCAATTGCTGCTGGCCCGCGGGGTCGAGGAAAGCGATCTGGAACGCCACCGCAATCCGACCCTGCGCGGCTTCCTTCCCGACCCCAGCACCTTCAACGATATGGACGCCGCCGCCGATCGAATTGCGCAGGCAGTGCTCAGCGGCGAGAAGGTCACCATCTACGGCGATTACGACGTCGATGGTGCGACCAGTTCGGCGCTGCTGATCCGGCTGTTGCGCGATCTCGGTCACCATGCAGACTATTATATCCCCGACAGGCTGCTCGAAGGCTACGGTCCCTCGGGCGAGGCGCTCGTCCGTCTCGGGGAATCGGGTAGCAGCCTGATCGTCACCGTCGATTGCGGCGCGATGGCGCACGACGCGCTGCAGCAGGCGCATGACGCCGGGATCGACGTCATCGTGGTCGATCACCACAAGTGCTCCCCCGAGCTCCCGCGCACCGTGGCACTGGTCAATCCCAACCGCCTCGACGAAGAGGACGAGGCAGCATCGCACGGTCATCTCGCTGCGGTCGGAGTCGCTTTCCTGCTCGCCATCGCGCTGGTCCGTACGCTGCGAGAGCGCGGGTATTTCGAGACCCGCGCCGAACCCGATCTTCTTGCGCTGCTCGATCTGGTGGCGCTGGGCACGGTGGCGGATGTCGCGGCGCTGCACGGACTCAATCGCGCTTTCGTGGCGCAGGGTCTCAAGGTCATGGCCAAGCGGCAGAACATCGGCATGGCGGCGCTGATCGACGCCAGCCGGTTGAAGCGCGCGCCCGTCTGCAGCGATCTGGGTTTCGCGCTCGGGCCGCGAATCAACGCCGGCGGGCGCGTGGGCGAATCGACGCTGGGAGTGCGGTTGCTCACCACCGAAGACCCTGCCGAGGCGCAAGCGATCGCGGCACAGCTTTCGGAACTCAACGAGGACCGCCGCGCAATCGAGGCTGCGGTTCAGGAATCTGCCGAACAGCAGCTTGGGGGCCAGCACAACCGAGCGGTGGCGGTGATCGCCGGTGCAGGCTGGCACCCCGGCGTCATCGGCATCGTCGCCGGGCGGATCAAGGAATCGAGCGGCAAACCCTCGGTGGTGATCGCGCTCGACGAGCAGACGGGGCTTGGCAAGGGGTCGGGGCGTTCGATTGCCGGGGTCGATCTGGGCGCGGCGATCATCGAGGCACGCCAGCAAGGTTTGCTGATCGCTGGCGGCGGTCATGCCATGGCTGCGGGCCTTACCGTCGCCGCGGACCGGATCGAGGACCTGGCGGCCTGGCTCGACGAGCGGCTCTCGGCGCAGGTCGCCCGTGCAACCGTCAGCATGACGACGCTGCTCGATCTTTCGGTGGCCTCGGGCGGACTGACCCCCGAACTGGTCGAATCGCTCGATGTCGCAGGCCCTTATGGCGTCGGATGGCCGGGGCCGCGGATCGCTGTCGGTCCGGTGCGCCTGATCAAATGCGACGTCGTCGGCACCGGCCATGTCCGGATCGTCGCCTCGGGCGGCGACGGGCGCAGCTTCAAGGCGATCGGCTTCCGCATGGCCGAGAGCGACCTGGGACAGACCCTGCTCCATGGCGTCGGCGGTCGGCGGCTGTGGCTGGCGGGCCGCGCGAAGATCGACGACTGGGGTTCGCGCCGCCAGGCCGAGCTCCATCTCGAGGACGCCGCCTGGGCCGATTGAGCGCCAGCTTGCTCCGCAGCCAAATTGTGGCAGTGCCAAGACTTGACGGGTTGCCCGCGCGACCGTAGATGGCCCGCCACGCCACCGATGTGGCCCCTTCGTCTAGCGGTTAGGACGCGGCCCTTTCACGGCTGAAACACGGGTTCGATTCCCGTAGGGGTCACCACGGTGGCGTT
>JAHJPT010000190.1 GCA_018819685.1 Alphaproteobacteria bacterium | reverse complement strand
CGCGCCGCATCCCGACGGGTTCGCCAGCGCCGCCGAACTGGTCGCCGGCCTGCGCGAAGTCGCCGATTTCGAGATCTCCGTCGCCGCCTATCCCGAGACCCACCCGCAGGCCGATTGTCCGGCGAGCGATCTCGACAATCTCAAGCGCAAGCTCGACGCCGGCGCCACGCGCGCGATCACGCAGTTCTTCTTTGCGCCCGACACCTTCTTCCGCTTCCGTGACGCCGCGCGGCGCCACGGGATCGAGGCGCCGATCGTGCCCGGGATTCTGCCGGTCACCAATGTCGCGCGGGCGCGCGAATTCGCCGGGCTGTGCGGCGCGGCGATCCCCGACTGGATGGACGGGCTGTTCGAAGGGCTCGACCGCCGCCCCGCAGCGCGCCAGCTGGTCGCCGCCACCCTCGCCGCCGAACTGTGCCGCAGGCTCTATGCAGGGGGGGTGCGCGAATATCATTTCTACACGCTCAACCGCGCCGATCTCAGCTATGCGATCTGCCACATGCTGGGCCGCCGTCCGCGCGGTGAAGCCGATGGATAAGCGCGCTGAGTTCAAGGCCGCCGCCGACAAGCGGGTTCTCGTCAAGGACGGCCCCTATGGCACCGAGATCCAGGCCGCGAAGCTGGCGGCACAGGACTATGCCGGTTCGACCGGGCTGACGCAGGACCAGAAGGGCAACAACGACCTGGTCAATCTGAGCCAGCCGGCAGTGATCCGCCGGATCTGCGACAGCTACATAGCGGCGGGCGCGCATGTGCTCGCCACCAACACCTTCAACGCCAACCGCATCAGCCAGGCGGATTACGGCGCCGAGCATCTCGTGCGCGAGATCAACAGCGCTGCCGCACGGATCATCCGCCGGGCGGTGGACGATGCCATGGCGAGGGACGGCATCCCGCGCTTCGTCGCGGGCGCAGTCGGACCCACCAACAAGACGCTCTCGCTCTCACCCGACGTCGAGGACCCCGGCTTTCGCGAGGTCACCTATGACGAGATCGTCGATGTCTATCGCGAGCAATGCGTCGCGCTGCTCGAGGGCGGGGCGGATTTCATCCTCGTCGAAACGGTGTTCGACACGCTCAATTGCAAGGCCGCGATCATGGCGGTGAAGCAGCTCGAGCGCGAGCTGGCGCGCGATATCCCGCTGATGATTTCGCTAACGCTCACCGATCTGTCGGGCCGCAATCTGTCGGGCCATACGGTCGAGGCGTTCTGGCATTCGGTCCGCCACGCCAGGCCGCTGGCGATCGGGCTCAACTGCAGCTTCGGTGCCGAACAATTGCGCCCGCATGTGCAATTGCTCTCCGCGATCGCCGACACCTATCTGCTCGCCTATCCCAACGCCGGCCTGCCCAACGAGCTGGGCGAATATGACGAGGCGCCCGAGACCACCGCCGGGCTGGTGGGCAAATGGGCGCAGAACGGCCGCGTCAACGTGGTGGGCGGCTGCTGCGGCTCGACCCCTGCGCATATCGCCGCCATTGCCCGAGCGGTCGAGGGGGTGACGCCGCGCGCCATTCCCGACCGCGACCACACCATGGCCCTGGCGGGCCTCGAGCCCTTCACGATCGCCGCCTGATGCCCGACCTGACCACCGCCCGTTTCGTCAATATCGGCGAACGCACCAATGTGACCGGTTCGGCGCGGTTCAAGAAACTGATCATGTCCGGGGACTACGCCACCGCGGTCGAGGTCGCGCGCGAGCAGGTCGAGAACGGCGCGCAGGTGATCGACGTCAATATGGACGAAGGCCTGCTCGATGCCGAGCTGGCGATGACCACCTTCCTCAAGCTGATCGCCGCCGAACCCGATATCGCGCGGGTGCCGGTGATGATCGACAGTTCCAAATGGAGCGTGATCGAGGCCGGGCTGAAATGCGTCTCGGGCAAGCCGATCGTCAATTCGATCAGCATGAAGGAGGGCGAGGCCCAGTTCCTCGACCAGGCGCGGCTGTGCATGGACTATGGCGCCGCGGTGGTGGTGATGGCTTTCGACGACCAGGGCCAGGCCGACACCAAAGCCCGCAAGGTCGAAATCTGCGCGCGCGCCTACGATCTGCTGGTCGGCATCGGCTTCCCGCCCGAGGACATCATCTTCGATCCCAACATCTTCGCGGTCGCGACGGGGATCGAGGAGCACGATCGCTACGGGCTCGACTTCCTCGAGGCGGTGAAGGAAATCAAGGCGCGCTGCCCGCTCGCCAAGACCAGCGGCGGGCTCTCCAACCTCTCCTTCAGCTTCCGCGGCAACGAGACCGTGCGCCGCGCGATGCATTCGGTGTTCCTGTTCCACGCGATCCCCGCCGGGCTCGACATGGCGATCGTCAACGCGGGCCAGCTCGACGTCTACGACGCGATCGACCCCAGCTTGCGCGAAGCCTGCGAGGACGTGATCCTGATGCGGCGGCCCCTCGCGGGCAGCGCCCATGAATCCGCGACCGAGCGGCTGATCGATCTCGCCGAAAGCTACAAGGGCCGCTCCGCCGCCGACGAGAAGGCCGCCGAGGAATGGCGCGGCTGGCCGGTGGAACAGCGGCTCGAACACGCGCTGGTCAAGGGCATCGACGCGCATGTCGTCGCCGATACCGAAGAGGCGCGGCAATCCGCCGACAAGCCGATCCACGTCATCGAAGGTCCGCTGATGGACGGGCTGAACGTGGTCGGCGAACTGTTCGGCAGCGGCAAGATGTTCCTCCCTCAGGTGGTCAAGTCCGCGCGCGTCATGAAGAAGGCGGTCGCGCATCTCATCCCCTTCATCGAGGCGGGCAAGGAGCCCGGCGCGCGCGCCAAGGGCACCATCGTGATGGCGACGGTGAAGGGCGATGTGCACGATATCGGCAAGAACATCGTCGGCGTGGTGCTCCAGTGCAACGGCTACGAGGTGGTCGATCTGGGCGTCATGGTTCCGTGGTCGAAGATCCTCGAGACCGCGCGCGAGGTCGATGCCGACATGATCGGGCTGTCCGGTCTCATCACCCCCTCGCTCGACGAGATGGTTACCGTCGCCGAAGAGATGAAGACCGCCGCGATGACGCTGCCGCTGCTGATCGGCGGGGCGACCACCAGCAAGGTGCATACAGCGCTCAGGATCGATCCGGCCTATGACGGGCCGGTGATCCATGTGCTCGACGCCAGCCGCGCGGTCGGGGTCGCCAGTCGGCTGCTGTCGGAAACGCAATGCGACGATTTCGTCGGCGCGACCGCGGCCGAATATGTCGCGGTGCGCGACGCCCGAGCGGGCAAGACGGCCAGCGAATTGCTCGGCCTCGGCGAAGCGCGCGAACGTGCCTTTGCCGCCGACTTCGCCGACAAGCCGCCGGCACCCGCGAAGCCGGGACTGCATATCTACGAAGACTGGTCGCTCGCCGAATTGCGCGACTATATCGACTGGACACCCTTCTTCCGCGCCTGGGAATTGCACGGCAATTACCCCGCCATCCTCGAGGACGAGGTGGTCGGCGAGAGCGCGCGCAGCCTGTTCGCCGACGCGCAAGCCATGCTCGACCGGATCGTGGCGGAAAAATGGCTCACCGCGCGCGGCGTTTGCGGGCTGTGGCCCTGCCACCGCGAGGGCGACGATGTGGTGATCGACCTGGACGCTGGCGCCAAGGTCTTGCTCCCCTTCCTGCGCCAGCAGGTGAAGAAGAGCCGCGACCGCGCCAATTACTGTCTCGCCGATTTCATCGATCCCGCCGGGGACTGGATGGGCGGCTTCGCGGTCGGCATCCACGGGCTCGACGCGCATTCGGCGCGCTTCCAGGCGGACAAGGACGATTATTCGGACATCCTGCTGAAAGCGCTGGCCGATCGCTTCGCCGAAGCGCTTGCAGAGCGGCTGCACCAGCATGTCCGCACCGATCTGTGGGGCTATGCGCCGGGCGAGCAGCTCACCAACGAAGCGCTGATCAAGGAGCGTTACCGCGGCATTCGCCCCGCTCCGGGCTATCCCGCCTGCCCCGATCACAGCCTCAAGCCGACGCTGTTCGAGCTGCTCGAGGCGGAGAAGAACGTCGGGCTGGAACTGACCGAAAGCTTCGCCATGTTCCCGACCGCCGCGGTCAGCGGGTTCTATTTCGCGCACCCCGAAGCGGCCTATTTCGGCGTGGCGCGCATCGGCCGCGACCAGCTCGAGGATTACGCCGCGCGCCGCGGGGTGGATATTTCCACCGCCGAGCGCTGGCTGCGCCCCAATCTCGATTGACCGGCGCGGCGCAATCGCGCAGGGCGGTGGCGTCGGCG
>JAHJPT010000189.1 GCA_018819685.1 Alphaproteobacteria bacterium | reverse complement strand
GCCATCTCGGCGCACTCGCCAAGGTCATGCCGGTGACCGCGCTGGTCGGCACGCTCGCGGCGCTCGCCATGGCGGGCATCCCGCCGCTGGGCGGCTTCATCTCCAAGGAGATGATGCTTTACGAGGCGCTCAACGTCTCGCTGTTCGGTCTGCCCTGGCTGGTGCCGACGGTGGCGGCTGTCGCGGCGGCGCTGTCGGTCGGCTATTCGCTGCGCTTCGCGGCGCATCTGTTCTTCGGCCGGGCGCGCGATGCCGATGCTCACGCGCGGGCGCATGATCCCGGCGCAGGGATGCTGCTCGCTCCGGCAATATTGGTGAGCCTCGCGGTGCTGCTCGGTCTTACGCCGATGCTGCTGGCCGGGACGGTGGTTTCCTCGGTGGCGGGCGCAGTCACCGGCGGGCCCGCGCCCGAACTCGAGCTCTCGCTCTGGCACGGTTTCAATCTCGCGCTGGGACTGAGCGCCCTCGCCATCCTCGTCGGCGTTCTGCTGCTGTGGCGGCATGCCGCGCTGCTGCGGGGGTACGCCGCGATGCGCCATGCCGATGCCAAGGCGCTGTTCGAGCGCGCGATGCGGGTCGCCGATCTGGCGGTGCGCAAGGCGGTGGTGACGGTACACCGCCCCTCGCTGCAGCGGATGGTGTTCGCCGTTTTCGCAGTGGTGGTGGTGCTGGTGATCGAAGGCGCGGGCAGAGGCGGCAGCCTCACCGGACCGCGCGAGCTCCTGCCCGCGCCGCCGAGCGCGGTCGCCGCCTGGCTGCTGCTGGTCGCGGCCACGATCGCGGTGCTGGTGGAGGAACGCCAGCGGTTCCGGGCGCTGATCTATATCAGCGTCATCGGCCTCGTCATCGCATTGGCCTTCGTCCACTTCTCCGCCCCCGATCTCGCGCTGACTCAGATTTCGGTCGAGGTCGTGACGATCCTTCTGCTCCTGCTCGCGCTCAACCTGCTTCCCAAGCTGCCCGCGCTGGTCTCCAGCCCGACCCGGCGGATGCGCGATTCCGTTCTCGCAATGCTGGGTGGACTGGGCGTCGGCGGCGCGGCCTGGGCCATGCTCACGCGCAATCCCAACGACCCCATCTCCTCCTTCCATCTCGCCAACAGCTACAGCGGCGGCGGCGGGACAAATGTCGTCAATGTGACGCTGGTCGATTTCCGCGCCTTCGATACGATGGGCGAGATCATCGTCCTCGGGATCGCGGGGCTGGTCATCTACGCGCTGCTCGACACGACTTCTCGTGGCGCGGCGGGCGCGCGGCTGCGGTCGTGGCAGGAGGACATGCCGCATTCGCCCGAAAGCCACCCGGTGATGTTCGTCATGTCCACACGGATCCTCCTGCCGCTGGAGCTGGTGGCGGGGATATTCATCTTCCTGCGCGGCCACAACGAGCCGGGCGGCGGGTTCATCGCCGGGCTGATCGTGGCGATCGCCTTCCTGCTTCAATATCTCGCTTCGGGCTTCGACTGGACCGATTCGCGCCGCCGCATCGGCGAGCATATCCTGATCGGCTTCGGCGTGTTGATCGCGGTGTTCACCGGGTTGGGATCGCTGCTCTTCGGGGCCAATTTCCTCTCCACCGCTTTCGACTATTTCACCCTGCCTCTAGTCGGCGAGTTCGAACTGGCGACCGCAATGCTGTTCGATCTGGGTGTGTTCTCCGTGGTGCTGGGCGCGGTCATGCTGGCGCTTGCGCAGCTAAGCCATATCGCCAAACGCGCGGCCCGCGCGCACGCCGCCCATGAGGCGGAGCTGCGGGACCAGTCGCAGGAGGCGCAATCGTGATCAGCCTCGAATTCCTCGTCGCCAGCGCGATCGGCGTGCTGGTCGCGGGCGGGATCTACCTCTCGCTGCGCGGCCGCACCTTCCAGGTGGTGCTCGGACTGACGCTGTTTTCCTATGCGGTGAACCTGTTCCTGTTCGCCTCGGGCCGGCTGGTCGTCGGCCGCGCGCCGATCTGGTCCAAGACGGTGACCGAATACGCCGATCCGCTGCCGCAGGCGCTGGTGCTGACCGCGATCGTCATCACTTTCGGGATGACCGCCCTGGCGGTGATCCTGATGCTGCGCAGCTTCCTCGAAACGGGTAGCGATCAGGTCGATGGGGCGCCGTCCGACGAGCCGGAGGACGCAGCCTCGTGAACCTCGCGCTCGATCTCGCCCCTCACCTGGCCATCGCGCCGATCGTGATCCCCGCGCTGGCGGCGCCGCTGGCGCTGCTGGTGATGCGGCGACGGCGCAGGCTCGGCATCGCGATTTCCTTCGTTTCGTGTTTCGCCATGCTGGCAGCCGCGCTCGCGCTGCTGGTTCAGGCGGGCGACGGGGCGATCCGGACCTACGAACTGGGCGGCTGGGAAGCCCCCTTCGGCATCCTGCTGGTCAGCGACCGGCTGGCTGCGATCATGCTGGTACTGGCCGCGGTTCTGGCGCTGCTGGCGCTGCTCCACGCGGTGGTGACGAACGCCGACCGCGACGGCTGGCATTTCCATCCGCTGCTCCAGTTCCAGCTGCTCGGCCTCAACGGGGCGTTCCTGACCGGCGACCTGTTCAACCTGTTCGTGTTCTTCGAAGTGCTTCTGATCGCGTCCTACGGCCTGATGGTCCACGGACAGGGATCGGCGCGGCTCAAGGCGGGGGTGCAATATGTGGTGGTCAACATCATCGGCTCCTCGCTGTTCCTGATCGCGCTGGGGCTGCTCTATTCGCTGACCGGCACGCTCAACATGGCGCAGATGGGTCTGCGCATCGCCGCGATCGGTCCCGACGACCAATGGCTGCTGCGCGTGGCCGCGCTGCTGCTGGCCAGCGTCTTCGCGCTCAAGGCGGCGCTGGTCCCGCTGCATCTATGGCTGCCGCGCACCTACGCCGTGGCCACCCCGGCGGTTGCGGCGCTGTTTGCGATCATGACCAAGGTCGGGGTCTATTCGCTGATCCGGGTGGTACCGCAGGTCCTCGGCGACGATGCAGGTTCGGCGGCCTGGGTGCCGGCGCCCTATCTGCTGCCCGCCGCGATCGTGACCGCACTGGTCGGCTTCGCCGGCGTGTTCGTGGCGCGCCGCCTCTCCGAACAGGCCGCCTATGCGATCATCGGCTCGACCGGTACGCTGATGATCGCGGTGGCCGGCTGGCAGGTCGATACGCTGGGCGCCGCGCTTTATTATCTGGTCCACTCGACGCTTGCAGGCGCCGCGCTGTTCCTGATCGCCGATGTCGTCGCTCGCCGCCGCGCCAGCTTCAGCGACACAGTCAGCTCGGGCCCGGCATTCTGTCAGCGGCAGTCGGTCGGGCTATTGTTCCTGGTTGCGGCGATCGCGACCGTCGGGCTCCCGCCGCTGTCGGGCTTCATCGGCAAGCTGCTGATCATGGAGTCGGTCGCCGACCCCCCCGGCGGGGGCTGGGCCTGGGCGGCCATCCTGCTGACCACGCTGGCCGGGGTGATCGGCTTCGCCCGCGCCGGCAGCGCGATCTTCTGGAAGGAAGGTCCGGTCTCGGATGGCGCCGAGCCCACGCATGTGGCACGATCCGACATGGCGGCGCCGGCGACCGCACTGCTGCTGGTTGCGGCATTGGCCGCCGCTGCGGGGCCGGCCACCGCTTATGGAACAGCCGCTGCCGCGCAGGTGCTCGACGCTCCGGCGACTGCGCGCGCCGTGTTGGGAGCCCGATAGTATGCGCCGCGTGATCCCCCATCCCGGGCTCTCGGTTCTGCTGGTGCTCGTCTGGCTGCTGATGGCCAACAGCCTGTCGTTCGGCGCGCTGGCGATCGGCATCGTCATCGGCGTGCTGCTCCCGCTGTTCACCGCGCCGTTCTGGCCGCGCCGACCCGATGTCCGCTTCCGCTACGGGATTCCCTACGTCCTGCTGGTGCTGTGGGACGTCATCGTCGCCAATTTCGAAGTCGCCGCCATCATCCTGTTCCGGCGCAGCCGCGACCTGCGCCCGCAATGGCTGGTCATCCCGCTCGAGCTCGACACTCCCGAGGCGATCACCGTCTTCGCCGGGACGATCAGCCTGACCCCGGGGACGGTGTCCGCCGATGTCTCCGCCTGCGGCAAATACCTGCTCGTTCACGCGCTCGATGCTGCCGATCCCGACGCGGAGATCGCGCGGATCAAGCAGCGCTACGAAGAGCGTTTGAAGAAGGTGTTCGCATGATCGGCTATGCAGTGATCTTCGGCTTCTCCTGCCTCGTGCTCGCCTTTGCGTTCAATCTGTGGCGGCTGCTGCGCGGCCCCACCGTGGGAGACCGGATCATCGCGCTCGACACCATGGTCATCAACGCCATCGCCCTCATCGTGCTCACCGGCATCGCGAACAACGATGCGGTCTCCTTCGAGGCGGCGCTGCTGCTGGCGATGGTCGGCTTCATCGGCACCGTCGCCTATTGCAAATTCCTGCTGCGAGGGGACATCATCGAATGATCCAGCCCAGCCTCGCCGAAATCGTTACGAGCCTGCTGATCGTGCTGGGCGCGAGTTTCGCGCTGATCGGCAGCTGGGGTCTCGTCCGCCTGCCCACGCTGATGGAGCGGCTGCACGGCCCTACCAAGGCGACCACGCTCGGCCTGGGCGGCATCCTGCTGGGTTCGGTCGCCTATTTCCAGCTTGCGCAGGATGTCTGGTCGGCGCAGGAATTGCTGGTTTCGATCTTCCTGTTCATCACCGCCCCGATCTCGGCGAACATGGTCGCCAAGGTTCATCTGCACCGAGTGCGGCTGAAGGATGGCGACGGGATCGAAAGCCCGGCGGGCAAACCGCCCGAACCGCCCGCAAAGGGCGACTGGGCTACCTACGAAGCCCCGCACCGCAACAGCTCGGTCAGGACCTCGGACGAATAGCGGCCGCAAGTGCTGCGCTCTGCGAGTTCGGACTAGGCGACCAGTTGCTCCTCGGGCGCGCCGCGCGACAGCGAGCGCTTTCCGAACCGCTCGATCCCCCAAACAATCCCGGACGAAAAGACGGCGCCTTCAAATGCGGATGTGAGGGCTCGACCAAGCGGACCGAGCTCCGCTTCTCCCGGCACATTGCTTATCCCTTCCAGCCTGAACTGCGAGGAAGGAAAGGCCGCTGCGAGGCTCGCGAGGCTCCCCGCCATCATCCGGCCGTCGAGCACGGCAATCGCAAGCCCCGCCCCCGCACCCAGCAGTCCGGCGATGATCAAGGAGTGCGCAAGCCTGCGGCCAGCCAGAAAGGCAGCCGCACCCACCGCCGCACCGAGGACGAAACCTTCGAAAGCTCCGGCGAATGCGCCGACCTCGTGTCCGAACAGCAGGCGAAACGCATCGCTGCCGATCAGGTTCGCGAGCGCTCCGATGGTCAGGCCGCCAAGCGCGCCGCCGGCAATCGGAGAATACCACCGCCAGGGATGGACGAACCGCGATGCCGCGAGACCCGCCCCGATCCCGGCTCCCGCGACGCCGGCAGAAAAGATCGATACCAGCGCCAGCACCAGCAGCAACGAGACGGCTCCCCCGCCCCCGGAACCACCGCCGGCAAAACCGCCCGCACCGGCTTGTCCTGCGCCGAGGAAGCCATAGACCAGACCCACCGCCGCCCCCGCGAGCATTGCGCCTCCCGTTGCGGCCGACGCGCGATGCAGGAAATGCGAGTGGGCTGGCTCAGCATTCGGGAACGCGATCCGAGAACCGGGCGGGACTGCCTCGGGCGTCGATCCATTCGCCGACTCGACGGGCGCGACGAACCGGTAGCCGTGCTTGGGGACGGTCTCGATGAAGCGGGGTGCCGCCGCGCTGTCGCCCAGAGTCCGGCGCAAGGTCCGTATAGCCTGCGTCAGCGCTTCGTCGGTAACGGGTATGCCGCGCCACACCTCGTCCATGAAGCGCTGCTTGGTGACGAGTTCCCCAGCCGCTTCCACCAGCAGGATCAAGGCGTCCAGATAGCGCGCGTTGAGTTCGACCCGCGTGCCCTCGCGTGCGAGGCTGCGATTAACCGGATCCAGATCGAACGCCCCGAAGCGCACTGCCGAGCCGCTCATTTCAGCAATTGCTCACTTTTCGCTCATGCCGCTCACCTCGTGTTCGGAGCAATCATGGGCTTTCGGACAAAGGGAGACAAGGCCATGAACAAGATCGACAAGAAACCCGGCCACAAGCTTTTCAACCCCTGGCGCATCCTGGGATGGGGCGTCATCGCGACCCTGATCGCGCTGCCTGCCGTCGCCATGCAATTCACCAGCGAGGTCGCTTGGCAGACCGAGGATTTCGTCTTCGCCTTCGTGATGCTGGGCGGCGTCGGCCTTGCCTTCGAACTGGCGGTCCGAGCCAGCGGCAGTCGGGCCTATCGCGGCGGGACCGCCGTCGCTTTGGGGGCCGCACTGCTCACCCTGTGGGCCAATGCAGCCGTCGGAATCGTCGGCAATGAGGATCGGCTGATCAATCTGTGGTTCGATCTGGTTCCGCTGCTGGCCTTGTTCGCGGCGATAGGATCGCGATTTCGCGCCCCGGGAATGGCCGTCGCCATGACTGCCGCAGCCGCCGCGCAACTGGCCGTGGGCCTCATCGTCCAGCTTGCCGGACATTTCGCGTGGGTGTTTACCGTGGTTCTTACGGGCGCGTGGCTCTTTTCCGCATGGCTGTTTAGAAAGGCGGCCAGCGAAACAGGAGGCGCAGCCGCTGGGGCCGACTAATCCGGGTTGCGTTGAAATCGTTCGAATGTGGGATGTTCGTTAATGCTGTTGCCTTAGTATCATCGCCGTTCGGAGAAGGGCTGGGCACATGAAAAGCACATTTCGATATGCGCGTGCGCTCTTGCAGCGGTTTCGCCACACGGCCGCCGAGGCGAACCGAATCTCCTACGAACAGGAATCGCTGCGCCTGCTGGCGGAGAATTGCGGCGACGTCATCTTCCGCTTCGGAGTGGACGGTCGCGTGCCCTACATTTCGCCCTCGGTCGAGCGCCTGTTCGGTTGTCCGCTCAAGGATATCTACGCGATGGGCGGCGACGTCGTGCAGAACGGCTTCGTCTACGAAGAAGATCAGGCGGCTGTTGCGCTGGCGGTCGAGGGTCACTTTGCGGGAACCGTGCCGCAGACGAAGCTCGAGTTTCGGATCAGGCAGCGCGGCGGCGCCATCATCTGGGTGGAAACCAATTGCAGCACGGTGCTCGATCGCAAGAGCGGCCGTCCGACCGACATCGTCTTCACCATGCGGGACATTTCCGAAAAAAAGGCGCTGGAGGCCAGACTGGAAGCGTTCGCACGCAAGGACGGACTGACCGGGATCGCCAACCGCCGCGCTTTCGACGAAGAGCTTGAGAGAGAATGGCGCGCCGCGCTCGGAGAAAACGGCGCCCTGTCGTTGCTCATCATCGACGTCGACTGCTTCAAGGCGTTCAACGATGCCAACGGCCATCAGGTCGGCGACGACTGTCTGCGCACGGTAGCCGCCGCGATCGATGCGCACGCCGAGCAGCACGGTGCGCTGGCCGCGCGCTACGGAGGCGAGGAGTTCGCGCTCGTTCTGCCCCACACCGATTACGAGCGCGCGCTGGCGGCAGGGGAGCGAATTCGTTGCGTGGTCGAAGCGCTGGGCGTCCCGCATTCCGACGCGGCAGTAAGCTCGGTTGTCACGGTGAGCGTCGGGGTGGCCACTGCGATGGCGGCAAACGGCGGTACGATCGCGATGCCGCACGGCCTGCTCCAAGCTGCCGACGCCGCCCTCTACAAGGCCAAGGCGGGCGGTCGGAACCGCGTGGAAGGCGCGCTGCTGTTCTCGCCCAAGGAAGCGATCCCGGCCGCCGCGTGAGGATCGGCACCCTTTTCGCGTAGCGGTAAGAAAGCTCCGCCCCGGCGAGGCCGATATCCCCGCACCTTCAGCTTGGCGCAAGCCAGGAAAGACGATGGGTATGGTTCCACTCCGAGGAATCTCCCAAAATGCAGAAATCGCTTATGGCAGCCATGCTCGCCTTCGGGTTTGTCGCAACCCCCGCTCAAGCAGGCGAAGTCTTCGGCGGGCTGTATGCCCACGCCGTGGATACTCCTTTCAGTCTCGATACGGGCGAACAAGGTGCGGATGTCCAGATCGGCGCCCGAACGGTGCCGATCGACGCGCTGGACTTCATCGGCAAGCCCTCGGCGCATGCCTTCGGATCGCTCAACACCGCCGATGGCACGAATCTCATCGCCGCGGGACTATCTTGGAAACTCGATGTCGGCCCGCTCTATGTGCGGCCGGGTGTCGGCCTCGCCATCCACGACGCTCCGGATCGCCGCGTCGATCCGGTCACACGCACCCGCACCGACCTGGGCAGCAGGGCGCTGTTCGCCCCGGAAATCGCGGTGGGGACCAGCGTGGCCCCACGCGTCTCGCTCGAACTGAGCTGGGTCCATATCAGCAATGCGCGGCTGTTCAATTCCGAACAGAACCCCGGTATCGACATGCTCGGGCTGCGAATGAACGTGGGGCTGTAAGCCGCGATCGCCGCCGCGCGCAACCTGCCGAGAGGGTGCAGTCGCACCGCGTGAAGAAAAGGGTGGTGCCGCTTAGGTGACTCGAACACCTGACCCCATCATTACGAATTTAGATCTAGCCACGAGATAAGCTATTATGTTTCAGATGCATAATGCGTTTGATGGCTTCATTGAGCGATCCGACCCATAGATAACCCAAAGTCGCTAATCTGTGTGCCACCGCGTTTTCCCAGCCAACGTGCTTTGTTCGGATGATGGTCAGAAAGTGACCGGGCCAGCACCCGGTTCCGGATCGTAGCGCGTCCGCATTATGGGATTTTAATCCAGAACCGGCCATTCTGTTTCCGACCCAATCGCGGACGGTTGAACGGCTAAAACAGCACTTCCGTCGGTGGCCAGTCCCTGAATGCGCAGGATCGAAGAGGAACAATGGACAGCGCGGAGGCTTGATGTCGCGTGGCCATTTCACGGAGATGAATATGAATCGTGCACCTATCGCCATCGTTCCTCTGGCTGCGCTTGCGCTTGCCGCCTGCGAATCCGAGGCTGAGCAACAGGCAGACATGACAGAAGATCGCGTTGAGCAACAAGCGGAGCGGAGCGCTGCTGCCGCCGGTGACCAAATCGCCGCGCTGGGACTGACCGAGAGGCAGCTGCTTGACGCAGAACTGGTTGCGCCGGATGGAACCGAACTAGGCGACGTGGAGCAGGTTCGCCGCGATGTAACCGGTGCTGTGACGGGCCTTCTCGTAGAGATCGAGGACAGCGAGCCGGATCGCTATGTCGAGGTGCCCGTTAATGGCCTCAGTGTCACGGAAGGAGGCGTGCTTAGCGATGCGAACCTGCGGACCGATATGACCCCGCAGGATCTCGCCGCGATGCCCGATGCCGCAATATAGTCCCTCAGTCTTCTGGGGTTGATCACCGCGCCAACAGCAGCAAGGGTAAGGCTTGAAGACCAGAGCATTCATCAGCCGCTGGCATGAACGTTTCGAGACGTGGACGCTTGTTGCCGTGGCCGGCTTCGCCTTGGCCATCTGGGCCTTTATCGAAGTCGCCGACGAGGTGGTGGAAGGCGAGAGCCACGCCACGGATTCCCAGGTGATTCTAGCACTGAGGAATGCGAATGATCTCTCCGACCCTCTAGGGCCGCTCTGGGTGGAAGAACTTGGGCGCGACTTCACCGCGCTGGGGGGCGTTGGCGTGCTGACACTGCTCACGCTCTCCGTTGCGGGCTACCTCTGGCTAATCGGGAAGGTTCGGGCGATGTTATTGGTGCTGGGCGCCATCGGCAGCGGCCTCCTTGCCAGCACGGTGCTCAAGCAGGGCTTCGATCGCCCCAGACCGGACCTCGTTCCCCACGATTCCCTCGTCTACACGGCCAGCTTTCCCAGCGGACATTCGATGATGGCCGCCCTAACTTACCTCACCTTGGCCGCGCTGCTCGCCAGGGTGCTGCCCAATCGCGCGACAAAGGTCTACTTTCTCGCTCTCGCGGTCATTGTAACAGTCGGTGTCGGGGTGAGTAGAGTCTACCTCGGTGTCCACTGGCCGTCTGATGTGCTGGCCGGGTGGGCCGTGGGTGCTTCTTGGGCACTGCTGTTCTGGATAATTGCACGCCGGCTACAACACCGAGGGCAGGTAGAACAGGAATAAGGCGTATTCCTTATCCCGACCGAGCGATCGCCAGTTCACAACGACAGCTTTCCACCCACTTTCAGCCATTCGGGGCGGAGCGGCTCGACCCTAGAACCTGCCGGGCAGCTACCGCCTCCAGTCCGCCAGAAGCGGAGCTTCTCGAAGCGACCCAATTTCGGTCTCCATCCATAGATGTCGCAGGGTCGGTCTATGTCTGATAAACACACCAAATGTTCTCGATCATTTTGGCCTTGCTTGCATCGGTTCCCGCCTCGGTCGCGATCGAAGCCATTCGCGAAAAACCCGAAGCCTATCGAGATCAAAGAGTGAAGGTCTGCGGAGAGCTATCCGTTGACAACGACATACTGTATTCTGATGTTTTTATCCCACGGCATGG
>JAHJPT010000188.1 GCA_018819685.1 Alphaproteobacteria bacterium | reverse complement strand
CGCGCGCCTGCCGTCGGCCTCCAGCTCGCGCGCTAGGCGCACCGCCAGATCGCTCTTGCCGCTCGCGGTCGGCCCTGCAATGAGCGCGACCGGCTTGTTTAGCGGTTTCTCGGGAGTTTCGCGCGTGCTCATTGTCCGGATGATAGCAGACCAGAGCGGCCTAGAAACCCGCCTCGAAGCCGCCATGACGGCTCTGGATGCGGCAGGCATGCCCGTGGCGATGGCGGGGATGCTCGAATTCTGCGGCGACGTTCTGCAACTCTCGTTTCCCCAGGCCGAGCTGGCCCCGGCGCGAGCGCTTCTCGACGAGCACTTCGGCGCCTGCGACATGCTCGCCGCCAACCATCGGATCGAATTACCGCATCTGCTGGTGTCGGATATGGATTCCACCATGATCGGGCAGGAATGCATCGACGAGCTGGCGGATTATGCTGGGATCAAGGATCGGGTCTCTGCCATCACCGAGCGCGCCATGCGCGGCGAACTCGATTTCGGACAGGCGCTGACGCAGCGGGTCGGACTGCTCGAGGGTCTGGATGAGGATGCGATCGCGCGCTGCCTAGCCGAGCGGATCGCGCCGGTGGATGGCGCTCGCACGCTCGTGGCGACGCTCCGATCGCGCGGCTGCCGCGCAGTGCTTGTCACTGGAGGATTTCATCATTTTGCCGACGAAGTGGGCGCGCAACTCGGCTTCGACCGCGTGGTCGGCAATCGGCTCGCGGTCGCGGATGGCCGTTTGACGGGCGCGCTCGCGGGGCCGATCAGCGATGCCGGGACCAAACGCGCCACTCTGGAAGAAGAGCGCGGTCAGCTTGGCGCGGGCGCGCGCGTGCTCGCCATTGGCGACGGAGCCAACGACATCCCCATGCTGCAGGCGGCGGACTACGGCATCGCCTATCGCGCCAAGCCAAAGGCGCGCGATGCCGCAAACGGGCGCATCGACAGCGGCGATCTGTCCGCGGTGCTCAAGCTGTTCGACATTCCCGAGAACGAATGGGTCGCACGATAGCTTCCCTTGGACGGACGATAAGGCTATATTGACATTTCTGTTAGTAGAGGCACGTCCATGACCGATCAGAACGCCATCGAGCCTGCCCACGAATGCGCCCGCGACGGCACGCTGTTGCGCGATCCGCGGCGGGTGGAGCCGAGCTATTCGCTGCTTCGGGCCTATGGCCATTTCCGCGACCTGCTCAAGGACAAGGAAGAGACCAGTCACGTCTTCAAGATCTTCGAAGCGCTTCCGTCCAAGAGCTTCATACCGCGCGTCCGCGCCCTCACGCTGAGCGAACGGGGCGAGAAACTGCGGGCCGAAGAGCCGTTCCTGCCGCCGACTCTCGATGATCACGAAGCCTTGCGCCGCCTGCCCGAGGGTTCGGTGGCGCAGGCCTATTGCGATTTCATGGAGCGCGAAGGCCTGTCCGCTGCCGGTCTGGTCGCCGAAGCGGACAAGCTCGGTCGGCCCAAATATGGCGATCTGGTGGAATGGTTCGGCGCTCGCTCGCGCGACACGCATGATCTGATGCATGTGCTGACCGGCTATGGCCGCGACGGCTTGGGCGAACAATGCGTGTTGCTGTTCACCCATGGTCAGTCGCCCAGCCACGGCCATCTGCTGATCGGCTATGCGGGCGCTTTCAACATAAAGAAAACGGTCAAGAGCAAGGCGCCGGTCTATCGCGCCTGCCGTCAGGCACAGCGGACCGGAGTCGCCTGTCCGCCGCTGGTGGAAATGTCGATCCGCGAATTGCTGGCCAAGGATCTCGAGCAGGTCCGGACCGAGCTCAACATCCCCGAGCCGTATTGGTATCGCGAGTGTCACCGAATCTGGCGCGAAGAGGGGATCGATCCCTACGATCTGCTGGCCAAGAACCAGGAGCCGGAACTGGCCGCGGCCTGATCAGCGCAGTTCCTTGCGGATCACCAGCTTGATGCCGCACCAGCCTTCGCCGATCGACGCTTGCTTGGTATCAAGGAAACCGAGCGGCTGACTTGCGGCGCGGATCTTGTCCAAGTCGATGTCGGTTGCGGTGGGCGGGGAGGACTGCGGCCAGCTTACCCACACCTGCCCATCGGGCGCGATCTGCTCTCTTAGAAACGCGAGTTTGGCGATGAGATCACCCAGCTCGGTCACGAAAATATGTGCCGCATCAATACCTTCGGCAGGGTCGGCGACGAAGATCAGCTCGAGCGCATATTCGTCGATTTCGTCGATAACGTGCTCGGGCATGGCGTCGAACCAGACCCGCTGCCCGTCGCGCAGGCCCAGCGTGCGAACCAGCGGAGGCGCGGGATTTGCGCCGGTCACGCGCGCTTGCCGAGCGGGATCATGCTTCCATCCAGTCGCGGAAGAAGCTGGCCTGCGCTTCGCGCAGTTCGGCCAAGGCGATCGCCTTGCCGTTGAACACCAGTGAATCGCCCCCGGTTCGACCGATCTCGGTAAGGGGAACATCTTCAGGGTCGAGTTCGACATCATCGCGATAGGTCACGACATAGAGCGCCTGGGTTTCGCTGAAGGCGAATTCGCCGGTCATCTCCCTGAGCTGTGCGCCGATCCCGCTCGCCAGCGCCATCTCGGCCAGCGCCACCGCCAGCCCGCCATCGCTGACATCGTGCACCGCGGTCAGCTTGCCTTCCGCGATCAGCCGGCGGACGATTTCGCCGCACAGCCGCTCGTCCTCGAGGTCGACCATCGGGCTCTCGCCATCTTCGCGGCCGCAAATCTCGCGCAGCCACAGCGACTGGCCGATAGCCTCGTGATGGAAGCCGATCGTGGCGATCCGCTCGCCCGCCGCCTTGAAGGGCATGGTCATCATCGCGGAATAATCCTCGAGGACGCCGACGCCGCCGATCGCCGGTGTGGGGAGAATCGCGCTGCCGCCTCCGGTGGCCTTGCTCTCGTTGTAGAGGCTGACGTTGCCGCTCACGATCGGGAAATCGAGCGCGCGGCAGGCGTCGCCCATGCCTTCGAGCGCGTGGACGAACTGGCTCATGATCTCGGGCCGCTGCGGATTGCCGAAATTGAGGCAATTGGTCACCGCCAGCGGGCGGGCACCAACCGCGCTGAGATTGCG
>JAHJPT010000187.1 GCA_018819685.1 Alphaproteobacteria bacterium | reverse complement strand
GTTTTGGGCCGGGGTTCTGCGGTGGGAAAGGAGAGCGATAGCGCGTTCCCGTAGCCAGCCCTGGCGTTGATATGCTAGGCAGCACCTGAAGTCGCAGTTTCGCGCGATCGCTCGGCCCATAGGGCGAGAAAAGAGCGAGCATCAGCTGGAAACGCGTCGAGCGGATCATTTCCGATCCATTCCGAACCACCGTCAAACCCTTCAACCTGGAGCCTCAGCGCCTGTTTTTCGCTATGAGAGATCAACCGAACCGAATGCGATCCCTATGAATTTCTGTCAGGCATGTACGGTGCGCAATCGGGCGATCTGCGCCGATCTCGACGAAGACGAGATCGGGCTTCTGAACAACATCGGCCGCCCCATGCACCTGGAACAGGGCGAGCGGCTGCTGTGGGAAGGCGAGGATGCCGTTCTCGTCGCGAATGTGGTCGAGGGCGTGATGAAACTGTCCGCTCAGACTGCCGATGGGAAGGAGCAGATTCTCGGTCTGGTGTATTCCTCGGACTTCCTCGGTCGGCCTTTCGGGCAGACCACGCCCTATGGCGCGGAAGCCCTGACGAAGACGCAAGTCTGCGTATTTCCGCGTGGCGAGTTCGACCGCTTTGCTCGCGAACACCCGCGGCTGGAGCACAAATTGCTCGAACGGACCCTGGCCGAACTCGATCGCACCCGTCGCTGGATGCTGTTGCTCGGGCGGATGAACGCCGAACAGAAGCTGGCGAGCTTTCTGCTCGAAACCGCCGATCGCCTGGCTCCCGATGCCTGCGGACCCTTTGTCGAAGGCGCTCCCCGCATGCTGACCCTGCCGCTGTCCCGCCAGCAGATCGCCGACGTGCTGGGACTGACGATCGAGACCGTCAGCCGCCAGTTTACCAGGATGAAGAACGAAGGCTTGATCGAAGTGCTCGGCCGCAGGGAGATCGCGATCCTCCGGCGAGACGCTCTGGAGGCTCGCACCCGCTAGCTATCGCGATGCCGTTGCGGTTGCTTAGAACCGGTAGGCCAGCCCCGCGCTGACGACCCAGGGGTCGAGTTGGTGTTCGGTCTGGATCGCTACCGTGTCGCCGACGAACCAGCGTGCCGTTGTGTCGATGAAATAGCGCTTGGCATCGAGGCTGATGCCGAGACCGCGATCGTTCAGGGGAACGTCGACGCCAGCCTGAAGCGCCAGCCCGAACTCGTCAGAGAGGTCGAAATCGGTCACGCCGAGCGGCAGCGTGGCGGCACCGGGATCCTCGCCCAGGAAGATGAAATAGGCAGCTCCCGCACCGATGTAGGGTTTGGCGGCGCCCAGATCGAAATGGTACTTCGCGGTGATCGTCGCCGGGATCAGTTTCGCATCGGCAACCAGTTCGGCGCCTGGCAAGCCGCTGATCGCATCGACATCGTGCTGCGTCAGGCAACAGATCGTTTCGAGCGAGAGGTTCTCGCTCAGGAAATACTCGATGGCGACGGTCGGCACGACATTGTCGTTGGCTTCGGTCTGGGTTGCCGCGGGCAACGCGACGATATCGGTTTCAACTTCGCTGATTTTGCCGTCGGGCAATACAGCGGTGGCGAACGCCTTGACCTGCACGGAACCGCTGCGCTCCTGGGCGGCGGCCGTTGCAGGAAGAAGCGAAGCGCCAAGGATCAAAGCGCCGACCAAGGCTGAAGTTCTCATATTCCTGTCCTGGCGATGCAGTGGCCGCCCCGTGCGGCCCATTCGCTTGCATCGACGCGCGCTCAATCGCGCCGATCCGCAGAGAGTTCATTGACCGGGATCAATGACCGGCAGGTTTTCGGCCCGCATATGTCGCCCATGCAGCGCCATCGGACTTCGTCGACATCGACCTTTCCCGAATTGTTCGAGTTATTCGCACAAGCGATACTTGCGCAGGATATGACGGATGCAGCCTATCTGCAGCTCCAGGCAATGGGCCGCTATGCCAGAGCAACAGCGGGAGAGGCCGTGCTTGCGGATGGCGACCAAAACCAGATCGTATTCGTGGCGCGAGGCGCGACCAAGCTCGTGGCCCATGCCTCAGGGGGTCGCGAGCAGGTCGTCGCGTTTCATTTCGAAGGCGATCTGGTTTCCGTTCCGGCGCGAGGCGCACATTCCTATACCCTGTGCGCATTGCAGGATTGCGAGTTGATCGCCTTTGCGGCCGCCGAATTCCTGGAACTGGCGCGGAGCGAACCCGGCCTGTTGAACGAAGTCCTCGAGCGTGTGCTCGCCTCGCTGGCTCGCAGCCGCGAGAAATCTATCGCGCTCGGACGCAAGACCGCTCAGGAAAGAGTGGCGAGCTTCCTCGTCAGCATGGCCGGGCGGATCGGAATGCCGCAGGAAGGCGGCTGTCTGCTGCACCTGCCGATGTCGCGCCGCGACATGGCGGACAGCCTCGGGCTGACGATCGAGACGATCAGCCGTCAACTGACGGAATTGCGCGAAGCGGGTCTGATCGAAACTTCGGGGCGCTCGGTGGTCCACCTCTGCGACAACGCGAGTTTGCAGGCGCGCGCCGGCCACCTTTCGTCAGCCGCCTAAATATTTCCCCAATTTGAGATGGATCAATGCAGCCTGCTGCACCGCGCCATAGACGCCATTCCATTGGACGGAGAAACTCATGCAAGTGGAAGCTGCGCTTGGCCGCGTAGGCCTGTGGTTCGCGGTGTTGGTGCTGGCGATCGTCGCTGCAGCCACTGCAGTGGACAGCGGATTTGCGGCGCACGCCTGGATCGTCGCCACCGTCGCTTTCGTGCTCATGTGGATGAGCGCGTCGCGCTTCGATCCGGTGGGCAAGGCGCAAGGCTTCTTCCGCATGCCGGAAGGGCCTTCGCGCTACGATGACGACGTCGTTCGCTGGGGCGTCCTGGCGACGACCTTCTGGGGGCTGGCAGGATTGCTCGCCGGCCTGCTGATCGCGCTCCAGCTTGCCTTCCCCGAGCTCAATTTCCAGCCCTATTTCAACTTCGGCCGCTTGCGCCCGCTGCACACTTCGGCGGTGATCTTCGCTTTCGGCGGCAATGCGCTGATTGCGACGAGCTTCTACGTCGTCCAGCGCACCTGCCGCGCGCAGCTTGCGTTTCCCAGCCTCGCCCGCTTCGTGTTCTGGGGCTACCAGATGTTCATCGTGCTGGCAGCCAGCGGCTATCTGCTCGGGATCACCCAGAGCCGCGAATATGCCGAGCCGGAATGGTATGTCGATATCTGGCTGACGATCGTCTGGGTGGCCTATGCGGCCGTCTTCATCGGCACGATCCTGAAGCGCAAAGAACCGCATATCTACGTCGCCAATTGGTTCTATCTCGCTTTCATCATCACGATCGCAATGCTGCATATCGTCAACAATCTGGCGATGCCGGTGAGCCTGGTCGGATCGCGCAGCTACAGCGCCTTTGCCGGGGTCCAGGATGCCCTCACCCAATGGTGGTACGGCCACAACGCGGTCGGCTTCTTCCTGACCGCCGGCTTTCTCGCGATGATGTATTACTTCGTGCCCAAGCAGGCCGATCGACCGATCTATTCCTACCGCCTGTCGATCATCCATTTCTGGTCGCTGATCTTCCTCTACATCTGGGCCGGCCCGCATCACCTCCACTACACCGCGCTGCCCGACTGGGCGCAGACGCTGGGCATGGTGTTCTCGGTGATGCTGTGGATGCCCAGCTGGGGCGGCATGATCAAC
>JAHJPT010000186.1 GCA_018819685.1 Alphaproteobacteria bacterium | reverse complement strand
GCGAAAGGGCTGACGCCCGAACGCCTGCCGATCACTGGTGGTATTTGGCGCAGCGCAGATCGAAGCGATCGGCGTCCATCACCTTGGTCCAGGCCTTGACGAAATCGTTCACGAACTTCTGCTCGTGGCCGTTCTCGGCATAGACTTCGGCGACCGACCGCAGCTGCGAATTGGAGCCGAACACCAGATCGGTGCGCGTGGCGCGCCACTTCTCCTCGCCCTTGAGGCGGCACCTGCCGATGAACTCCTCGTCGCCGCTCTCGTCGACCACTTCCCACGATGTGCCCATGTGCAGCAGGTTGACGAAGAAGTCGTTGCTGAGCGTGCCGGGCCGGTCGGTCAGCACGCCGATCGAATTGCCATGCTTGGCATGGGTGCTCACCGCACCCAGCGCGCGCATCCCGCCGACCAGCACGGTCATCTCGGGGATCGACAGGCCGAGCAGGCTCGCCCGGTCGATCAGCAGGTCCTCGGTCTTCACCGGTGCCTTGGTCTTGAGATAGTTGCGGAAGCCATCGGCAAACGGCTCCATCGGTTCGAAGCTCTCGGCATCGGTATGCTCCTCGCCGGCATCGCCGCGGCCGGTCGTGACCGGCACGCTGATCTCGAAGCCGCCATCCTTCGCCGCCTTCTCGACCGCTGCGGCACCCGCCAGCACGATCGCATCGGCCATCGACAGCGAGCCGCGCAGTTCGTCGAGCTTGCCAAGGACTTTCGCCAGCTCGGCGGGATCGTTGACCTTCCAGTCCTTCTGCGGAGCGAGCCGGACGCGCGCGCCGTTTGCGCCGCCGCGGTGATCGCTCTGGCGGTAGGTGGAGGCCGATGCCCAGGCCGCCTTGACCAGTTCGGCCACGCTCAGCCCGCTGGCGAGCACCTTGGACTTGAACGCCGAGACGTCGCTGTCCGAAGGGGTGGAGCCCGCGGGAACCGGATCCTGCCAGATCAGATCCTCTGCGGGCACGGCCGGGCCGAGGTAGCGGGCCTTGGGGCCCATGTCGCGATGGGTCAGCTTGAACCAGGCGCGGGCGAAGGCATCGTCCAGCGCCGCCTGATCGTCGCGGAAGCGCTCGGAGATCTTGCGGTAATCCGGGTCGCGCTTCAACGCCATGTCGGCGGTGGTCATCATGGTCGGGACCTTCTTGGACGGATCGCGCGCATCGGGCGCCATGTCCTCCGGGTCCGGGTTGATGGGCTGCCACTGCTTGGCGCCCGCCGGGCTCGTCACCAGCTCGTATTCGTATTTGAACAACAGCCGGAAATAATCGCCGCCCCATTGCGTGGGGTTGGGGGTCCAGGCGCCCTCGAGCCCCGAGGTGGTGATGTGCCCTTCGCCGATCTGGTCGGGATCGGTCGCCCAGCCGAAGCCCATCAGATGCAGACCTTCGCCTTCGGGTGCACCCGAGAGCTGGTCGGGCGGAACCGCGCCGTGGCACTTGCCGAAAGCGTGGCCGCCGGCGGTCAGCGCGACGGTCTCCTCGTCGTTCATCGCCATGCGCGCGAAGGTTTCCTTCATGTCGCGCGCCATGCCTTCCGCGTCGTGCGGATCGCCGCCCGGACCTTCGGGATTGACGTAGATCAGGCCCATCTGGATCGCCGCCAGCGGAGATTCGAGCGCCTTGCCTTCGTCCGGCAGGATGCGCGTGGGTACACCCTCATTGACCCATTGCTCTTCGGAGCCCCAATAGACGTCCGTTTCGGGCTCGTAGACATCCTTGCGGCCGCCGCCGAAGCCGAACACCGGGCCGCCCATCGATTCGATGGCGACATTGCCGGTCAGCACGAACAGATCGGCCCAGCTCAGATGCTTGCCGTATTTCTGCTTGATCGGCCACAGCAGGCGGCGTGCCTTGTCGAGATTGCCGTTGTCGGGCCAGGAGTTGAGCGGGGCGAAGCGCTGCTGCCCGCTCGAGGCGCCGCCGCGTCCGTCGCCGGTGCGATAGGTGCCCGCCGCGTGCCAGGCCATGCGGATGAAGAACGGGCCGTAATGCCCGTAATCGGCCGGCCACCACGGTTGGCTGTCGGTCATCAGCGCGGTCAGGTCGCGCTTGACCGCATCGTAGTCGAGCAGGTTGAACGCCTCGGCATAATCGAAATCGTCGCCCATGGGATCGGGCGAGGTGCCGCCCCGCGAGAGGATTTCCAGCTGCAGCGCGTCGGGCCACCAGTCGCGGTTGGTCCGACCGAGCAGGGCGCGTACGCCGCCGTCGCCGTTGAAGGGGCATCCGCCGCTGATATCACCTGTCTTCGCGTCCATGGCTCTCTCCTCTGATTGGATCAATCGACTCAGGCTTTGCCCGAGCTACAAGGCGAGAATGATCCTTCGTCGATCATCCGTCCAATCGATTAAATGCGTCGAATTGATTGCTTGAAACGATTGTGCGGCAAGCCGAGCCTGACATACGAGAAGCGCCGCCATCCGAGGGGATGACGGCGCCTGAAGCCTGGTTTGCCGGATCGGGTCAGGCGGCCTGCGCCACCTCTTCCACCGGCTCGTTGCGGATCAGATAGTCGAAGGCGGAGAGCCCGGCCTTGGAGCCTTCGCCCATCGCCACCACGATCTGCTTGTAGGGCACGGTGGTGACATCGCCCGCAGCGAACACGCCGGGCAGATTGGTGCGGCCTTCCTCGTCGATCACGATCTCGCCATGCCTGGAGAGTTCGAGCCCGCTGTCTTTCAGCCATTCGGTGTTGGGGACCAGCCCGATCTGGACGAAGACCCCCGCGAGTTCGATGCTCCGTTCGTCGCCCGAATTGCGATCCTTCACCACCATCCCGTTGACGCGGCTGCCGTCGCCGGTGATCTCGGTGGTCTGGCCCGAGGTGATGATCTCGACATTGTCCAGACTGCGCAATTTCGCCTGCAGCACCTCGTCGGCGCGCAGCTTGCTGTCGAACTCGACCAGCGTGACATGGCCGACGATCTTGGCGAGATCGATCGCCGCCTCGACGCCCGAATTGCCGCCGCCGATCACCGCGATGCGCTTGCCCTTGAACAGCGGCCCGTCGCAATGCGGGCAATAGGCGACGCCCTTGTTGCGGTATTCGGCTTCGCCCGGGACGCCCAGATTGCGCCAGCGCGCACCGGTCGAGAGGATCAGGCTGCGCGACGACAGCGTGGCACCATTGCCGAGCTCGAGCCGATGCAGGCCGCCCTTTTCCTTCGCCGGCACCAGCTTGTGCGCGGTGGCGAGGTTCATCAGGTCGATCTCGTACTCGCCGACATGCGTTTCCAACTGGCCGGCCAGCTTGGGTCCTTCGGTATAGGGCGTGCCCGGCAGGTTCTCGATCCCGAGCGTATCGTGCAACTGGCCGCCGAAGCGCTCCGCGGCGATCCCGGTGCGAAAACCCTTGCGCGCGGTGTAAATCGCCGAGGAAGCGCCCGCAGGCCCGCCGCCGACGATCAGCACCTCGAACGGATCCTTGGCTGACAGTTTCTCGGCCGCCTTGGCGCCGCTGCCCTTGTCGAGCCTGGCGAGGATCTCGGCCAGTTCCATCTTGCCGTTGTAGAAACTTGTCCCGTTGAGGAAGGTTGCAGGGACCGCCATCACGCCGCGTTCCTCGACCTCGTCCTGAAAGGTGCCGCCCTCGATCAGCGTGGCGGTGATGCGCGGGTTCTCCAGCGCCATCAGCGTCAGTGCCTGCACCACGTCGGGGCAGTTGTGGCACGAGAGCGAGAAATACATCTCGAAATTGTAATCGCCCTCGAGCGCGCGCACCTGCTCGATCAGATCGGCATCGACCTTGGGCGGGTGGCCGCCGGCCCACAGCAGCGCCAGCACCAGCGAGGTGAATTCGTGGCCGGTGGGAATGCCGGCGAAGCGGACCCATTTGGTCGCATCGCTGGCGCGGCGGATCACGAAGCTCGGCTTGCGGGTGTCGGTGCCGTCGAAGCTCGCGCTCACATCACCGTGCAGCGCTGCGATCTCCTCGAGCAGTTCGCGCGTCTGGCGCGATTTCGCGTCCTCGCCGAGCGAGGCGACCAGTTCGATCGGCTCGCGCAGATTGGCAAGATAGGTCGTCAGCTGCTGGGTCAGATTGGCGTCGAGCATGTCACATCCTGTTGGCTTGGGCTGTTGGCTTGAGGCGGTTGGCGAAAGCCGAAAAGGGAAAGGCAAAAGGCCCGGGACGGGAGGGGGGGAGGGTCGCCCCGGGCCTTCCAGCAGCCCGGGCGAGGCCCGGGCGCTTCGCGGCCGCCATCGAAACGGCGGCCGCGGTATCGTTTCAGATCGAAAAGATCAGATCTTGCCGACGAGGTCGAGCGAGGGAGCCAGCGTGTCGCTGCCTTCTTCCCACGCCGCGGGGCAGACCTGGCCCGGATTGTTGCGCACATACTGCGCGGCCTTGATCTTGCGGGTAAGTTCGTTGGCATTGCGGCCGACGCCTTCGCAGGTCTGTTCCATGATCTGGATCACGCCATCGGGATCGATGACGAAGGTCGCACGGTCGGCGAGGCCCATGTCTTCACGCAGCACGTCGAAATTCTTCGACAGCGTGTGAAGCTGGTCGCCGAGGAAGGCGAACTTGAGCTTGCCGATGCGCTCGCTGGTGTCGTGCCAGGCCTTGTGCGCGAAATGCGTGTCGGTCGAGACGCCGTAGACTTCGACGCCCATCTTCTGGAGCATGTCGTAATGCTCGCCGAGGTCTTCGAGCTCGGTCGGGCAGACGAAGGTGAAGTCGGCGGGATAGAAGAAGAACACGGCCCACTTGCCCGCG
>JAHJPT010000185.1 GCA_018819685.1 Alphaproteobacteria bacterium | reverse complement strand
AGATGGTCCGGCGTCACGTTGAGCAGCACCGCCACGTCGCAGTCGAGGCTGAAGGTCAGGTCGATCTGGTAACTCGACAGCTCCAGCACATAGACCCCGACGCCATTGTCATTGGGTTCAAGCGGCTCCTGCTCGAGGATCGGCAGGCCGATATTGCCACCCATGGCCGTCGGAACGCCCGCGGTTTTAAGGATATGGTGGACTAGCGCGGTGGTGGTGCTCTTGCCATTGGTGCCGGTGATCCCGACCACCTTGTGCGGCGGCAGATGCGCGCGCGCCTGCGCGAAAAGCTCGATATCCCCGATCACCGGGACGCCGAATTTCGCCGCATGACCCGCAATGGGATGCGTGTTGAGCGGCACGCCGGGGCTGACGACCACGCCGTCGTAGCCGGTCAGGTCGGCCTCGAGCGGATCGGCGAGCACCGTCCGCCCGGCGAAGGGCTCGCGCCCTTCCGGCCTCGCGTCCCAGGCGAGCACATGGGCTCCGCCCGCCAGCAACGCCTCCACCGTAGCCTTGCCCGAGCGGGCCAGGCCGAGAACGGCAAACTTCTTGCCGGACCAGGCGGGGCTGACGATCATCGCAGCTTCAGCGTAGCCAGCCCCAGGATCGCGAGCACGATGGCGACGATCCAGAAGCGGATCACGACCTTGCTCTCGCTCCAGCCCAATTGCTCGAAATGGTGATGGATCGGCGCCATCCGGAACACCCGTTTCCCGGTACGCTTGAACCAGAACACCTGGATGATGACCGACAGCGCCTCGAACACGAACAGCCCGCCGACGACCCCGAGAACGATCTCGTGATGCGTCGCCACCGCGATCGCGCCAAGGGCGCCGCCCAGCGCGAGGCTCCCGGTGTCGCCCATGAACACCGCTGCTGGCGGCGCATTGAACCACAGGAAGGCGAGTCCTGCGCCGATGATCGCGGCACAAAAGATCGCCAGCTCGCCTACGCCCGCGACATGCGGAATGCCGAGATATTCCGAATAATCGACCCGGCCGACCAGATAGGCGATGAGAGCGAAAGTCCCCGCGGCGATAATCACCGGCATGGTGGCGAGCCCGTCCAGCCCGTCGGTCAGGTTCACCGCATTGCCCGCGCCCACGATTACGAAGGCGGCGAAGATGTAGTAGAAATAGCCCAGCTCGACGCCGAGATTGTTGAAGAAAGGGATGTAGAGGAAGGTGTTGATCTGTCCGACCACGATCCAGCTGGCGATCCCTGCGACGAGAAATTCGAGCAGCAGCCGCATCTTGCCCGAAACACCCTTGTGGCTCGACTTCGAGACCTTGTCGTAATCGTCGAGGAAACCGATCAGGCCGAAGCCGGCGGTGACTGCGATGCAGGCCCAGATGAAGGGGTTCGAAAGGTCCATCCACAGCAGCAGCGAGAAGAACAGCGAGGTGAGGATCATCAGCCCGCCCATCGTCGGCGTCCCGCGCTTGGCCAGATGCGTCTGCGGGCCGTCCTCGCGGATCGGCTGGCCCTTGCCCTGGCGCACGCGGAGCATGGCGATGAAGCGCGGACCGATGATCAGGCCGATGAGCAGCGCGGTCAGCAGGGTCGCCCCCGCACGCGCGGTCTGATATCGGACTAGGTTGAAAATTCCTTCGAATTCAAACCATTGTGCCAGCAGATAGAGCATTCAGCCTTCCCGGCGCGTGAGGTGTTCCACCACTCTGCCAAGTCCGATCGAGTTGGACCCTTTGACGAGGATCGCATCGCCGGCGACGATTGCGAAATCCTCCAGCTCCCCGATCGCGTCTGCAGCGCTGTCGCAATGGGTGAAACTGCCTGAAAAGCCAAGCGGAAGTCCGGCACCTTTCCCCAACTCGCGCGCGAGCGAACCCATCTCGGCACCCACGAGAATGGCATGATCGACCCCGGCGGCGATCAGCGGTTCGGCGAGCTGGCCGTGGAAAGCAGGGCCGAAGTCGCCCAACTCCTTCATCGCGCCGAGGACCGCAACCCGGCGGACAGCGGGGGTCGCACCCAATTGCGCCAGCGTGGCGCGCATGCTGGCGGGGTTGGCGTTGTAGCTCTCGTCGATAAGCAGCGCCCTGCCGCCGGGCGCCGCGACCTGATGGCGCGCGCCGCGCCCCTTGAGCCCCCCCATCTCTGCAAGCGCCAACCCGGCAGCGGCCAGATCACCGCCGCAGGCGAGCACCGCAGCCATTACCGCGAGCGCATTGGCGATCCAGTGCTCGCCCGGCTCGGCGACGGTGAAACATATCCGGCCATCGGGATATTCGCAGGTGACCAGCGAGCCGCCATTGGCGCTGGGGATCGCATCGAGCAACCGCATGGTTGCATGACGGGCACGACCGAACGAGACGATCGTCGCGCCGGCCTGATCCGCATGGGCGCGCAATCGCTCGAAATGCGGGCTGTCGGCGGGGATAACCGCGACGCCGCCCGGTGCGAGCCCGGCGAAGATCTCCGCCTTGGCATCCGCGATCGCTTCTTCGCTGCCGAGGTTTTCGATATGCGCGGGCGCGATGGTGGTGACGACCGCGACATGCGGACGGACGTGCTGCGTGAGCGTCGCGATCTCGCCCGCATGGTTCATCCCCATCTCGAACACGCCGAACCGGCTGCGCGCGGGCATCCGCGCCAGGCTGAGCGGCACGCCGACATGATTGTTGTAGCTGCGGATCGAACGATGCGCCTGCCCGCGGCTCGAACGCTCGAGCGCGGCGAAGATCGCTTCCTTGACCCCGGTCTTGCCGACCGAGCCGGTGACCCCGACGATCGTCGTCT
>JAHJPT010000184.1 GCA_018819685.1 Alphaproteobacteria bacterium | reverse complement strand
GATCTGTTCGCAGGCTGGGATGGCGATGCGATCATTTCGGGACTGGTGACGCAGGGCCTCGTCCGCGTCGAGGTGGAGGGGACCAATGCGCGCGAGGTCGCCCGCTACGATCTGGGCGAGCGCATTCGCTCGGTAATCCAGGGGCCCGACGGAGCGCTGTGGGTGCTCGAAGACGGCGATGGCGCGCGGCTGCTGCGCCTGACCCCGGGCTAAATCAACGCTGAGCCGACGCTCGGGCAAGAGGATAGCTATCGACTTGCCCGGGCGCGGGCCCTAGTCCGCGCCGCCCATGGCCACGCTGATTCCCCTGACGGCGGTCGAACCCGCGCTGATCGAGCAATTGCTCGATGCCGCATTCGGTGAAGACCGTCACGCGCGCACCGCCTATCGCATCCGCGAAGGCACCGAATGGCTCGAGGCCCTGAGCTTTGCGGTGCTCGACGAGGAGGATTACCTCACCGGCACGATCCAGATCTGGCCGGTCGCGCTGACCGATCCCAAGGGACGCCCGCACCCGATGCTGATGGTCGGCCCGGTGGCGGTGATGCCCGGGCGTCAGGGCGAAGGCTATGGCAAGGCGCTGATCACCGCTGCGCTGGGCGCGATCGATCCGCGCGCCGCGCTGCCGCAGGTGCTGATCGGCGACGAAGCCTATTACGGCGCCTGGGGCTTTGGCGCGGCGCCTACTGCCGCCTGGCACTGCCCCGGTCCGTGGGATCCGGCCCGGCTGCTGGTCCGGACCGACAACGCGGCCGTGCTGCCGCACGAGGGGATGCTCGGCCCCTGGAGCGAGGAAGCGCGCACAGCCTTGGCGAACTAGCCGCGCTCTGCCATCCCTGCGCCCCAAAGCCATTCAGAGCCATCGTCATGCCCTACGAACCGCCCCCCGAACTCGCCTCGCTCGGTCTCGCCGAGATCGCCGAACAGGTCGCGCAGCGCAAGCTCCCCCCAGTCGAGGAATGGAGCCCGGCGAACGAGGGCGACAGCGAGATGCGGATCGCCGCCGACGGCTGCTGGTACCACGATGGCGGCAAGATCCGGCGGCAGGCCATGGTGCGCGCCTTCGCCGGACTGCTGACCCGTGACGCGGCGGGCGCCTACTGGCTGGTGACGCCGGTTCAGAAACTCTCGATCGAGGTCGAGGATGCGGCCTTCATCGCCACCGACTGCCGCATGGTCGATGACGGGATCGCGCTGCGGCTCAACACCGACGAACTGGTGATCGTGGGGCCCGACCACGCGCTGCGCGCCGCGGGTAACCGCGAGGCGCCCGCGATCTACTGCCATGTCCGGCGCGGCTGCGAAGCGCGGCTCAACCGCTCGACCTATGAGCAATTGGCGCAGATCGCGCTCGCGCGCGGTGACGACTGGACCGTGACCAGCCAAGGCGAAACCTTCTCCCTGCTGCCTGCATGAGCGCGCTGTTCGACCGGCTGCAGGCGCTGTTCGAACAGGGGCACGCGCAGGAATTGGGCGATCTGATGTCCGACGTGCGTTTCGCCGATGCCCGGCGCACTGCCGATGCTGCGGTGCTGATCGCGGTGACCGACCGCGCCGACGAGCCAGGCGTGCTGCTCACCCAGCGCCCCACCACGATGCGCGATCACCCCGGACAGGTCGCCTTTCCCGGCGGCAAGCTGGAGACCGGAGAGGATGCGGTCGCGGGCGCGCTGCGCGAGGCGCAGGAGGAACTGGCGCTCGATCCGCAATCTGTGCGGCTGATCGGGACCACCGACCGCTACCAGACCGGGACCGGCTTCGACATCACCCCCGTGCTCGGCGTGATCCCGCCCGACCTGCCGCTGGTGGCCTGCGAGCGCGAGGTCGAGAGCTGGTTCGAGGCGCCGCTGTCGCTGCTGATGGACGATCGCAACTGGCGGCGCAATTCGGTGTTCTGGAAGGGGGCCGAGCGCCAATATCTCGAAATCGAGCATGGTGGCTATCGCATCTGGGGCGTGACCGCGGCGATCTGCTACAATCTCTCGCGGCGGCTGGCCTGGATGGGGGCCGGGCGATGACGCGTTTGCTCCAAGCGGACTGGACGCGGCGCGAGGATCTTGCGCAGCTGGTCGATGCGCTCGGCGCCGAGAACCTGCGCTGGGTCGGCGGCGCGGTGCGCGACACGCTATTGGGCGGGACGGCCAAGGATATCGACGCCGCGACAACGCATCGCCCCGAGCGGGTCATCGCGCTGTGCCGCGAGGCGGGAATCCGCACCGTGCCCACCGGGATCGATCACGGGACGGTCACGGCGCTGCTCGAACACGGCCCGGTCGAGGTGACGACGCTGCGCCACGACGTCTCGACCGACGGGCGCCGCGCGACGGTCGCCTTCGCCGCGGACTGGCGCGAGGATGCGGCGCGGCGCGATTTCACCATCAACGCGCTCTACGCGCATCCCGAGACGCTGGAGATTGCAGATTATTTCGGCGGCCTCGCCGATCTGTCCGCGCGGCGGGTGCGCTTCATCGGCGATGCATCGCAGCGCATCCGCGAGGATCACTTGCGCATCCTGCGTTATTTCCGCTTCCAGGCGCGCTTCGGCGACCAATTGGACGAGGAAGCGATCGACGCCTGTCGCGAGTTGGCGAGCACGCTCGGGGAGTTGAGCCGCGAGCGAGTGGCGATGGAACTGCTCGCCATCCTCGGCCTGCCCGATCCCGACCGTACGGTGGCGCTGATGCAGGATTGCGGCGTGCTCGGAATCGTCCTGCCCGAAGCGCGGGCCAACGAGCGCGCCTGTCTGTCCGCTCTGATCGCGCAGGAAGGAAGCCAGAACGCGGCGCCCGACCCCATTCGCCGCCTCGCGGCGCTGGTCCCGCCGATCCGCTCGCTGGCGGAAGCGGTCGCGGTGCGCCTCCGGCTGTCGCGCGCCCAGCGCGCCCGGCTGGTCTGCGCGGCAGAGCGTGGAGCGGAAGACGCCGGCGATCCGCGCGGCCTGGCCTATCGCGAGAGCCTCGCATGCGCACGGGACCGCCTCCTGCTGGCGGGCCATGCAATCGACGAACTCGATGGCTGGGAAGCCCCGCGCTTTCCGCTCAAGGGCGGGCGGATCATCGCCCGCGGGGTCGCTCCCGGACCCGAGGTCGCGCGGATTATGCAGGCGATCGAGCGACGCTGGGTGGACGAAGGCTTCCCCGGCCCCGAGCGGATCGACGCGCTGCTCGACGCTGCGCTGGAAGCACGCTGAGCTTCAGCCAAGCTTAAGGTAGCTTTCCCTATACGGAAAGTCGGCGGTTGCCTTTGATGGCCAGCCGCCTATCACAAACCAGCTCCCGGCTCCGGGAGCGTCGCGGCCTCGCCCGGGCTCTCGTCCGTAGGCCGTATCGCCAGCCTTGTCGTTTTCCATGCGCCGCGATGGCGCTGCGGGGAGCGATGTGTCTAGCTTGATCGGGAGATTCAAATGAAATTCGTGTTCCTCGCCGCCGCCGCCCTCGCCGTTTCCGGGGCTCCGGCGCTCGCACAGACCGCCGCCGCCAACGAGCAGGTGGCTGCAGGTGCCACCGTCGTCGGTCCCGAAGGCAACCCGGTCGGCACGATCGTCTCGGTCGAGAACGGCCAAACCGTGCTCGACACCGGCAAGCACAAGATCCCGCTCGGGGCCGATATGTACGGCAAGGGCGAGAGCGGCCCGACCATCACCGTCACCAAGGCGCAGCTCGATGGAATGGTCGACGCTCAGATCGCCGAGGCAGAGGCAGCCCGCGATGCGGCGCTGATCGCCGGTGCCGCAGTCACCGCTGCCGACGGCGAGCCGCTGGGCACCGTGTCAGAAGTCGAGGGCGACCGGGTGGTGGTCGCGCGCGGCGGCGACGACACCGATCTCGTCACGCTGCAACGAGTGCATTTCGACGCCGGCGAGGCGGGCCTGACCGCGCGCCTCACCACCGCGCAGATCGACGAAGCCCTCGCCGCTGTCTCAGGCACCGCCGGGTAATTCCTGCGCCCTTTCGCGAGGGCGAGAACTTCAAGAGAAAAGGGCCGGAAGCGCTGCGACGCTTCCGGCCTTTTTCCTGTGGCAGAAGATCGGCGCTGGCGTGTCCCGTCAGCCGAAGCTGTTGTCGCGCGGGAATCCCTGCGGCGGCATCCGTCCCGCCCCCCCGCGCGCGACCTTCCATTGCCACATCTCCTGCTCGGTCCGGGTGCGTCCGCTGTCGCCGCCCATCGCCCAGCTGAGCCCCTCCTCGAGCCTGAAGGTGCGCGCGTCGGCCATCCCGCCATCGCGATAGCGCTGCAGCTGGACGCCCTGCCCGCGCGTCATGTCGGGCAGTTCCTCGAGGTTGAAGACCACCAGCTTGCGATTGTCGCCCACCACCGCGACATGATCGTCGCCGGCAGCGATCGGGCGCACCACCGCCAGCTTCGCGTCGCCCTTGAGGTTGACCACCTGGCGCCCCTTGCGCGTCTCGGCCAGCAGATCGCCGGTCGTGGCGGCAAAGCCCTTGCCCGTACTCGCAGCGAGCAGCAGCCGCTGCTGCGGCGCATGCACCACCATCGCCACGATCTGCGCTTCGGCGTCGATATCGAGCGTGTTGCGCAAGGGTTCGCCAAAGCCGCGCGCGCCCGGCAATTTGTCCGCGCCCAGCGTGAAGAACCGGCCATCGTCCGCCGCGAGCAGCAGCTTGTCGGTGGTCTGAGCATGAACCGCGAAGGCCGGACCGTCGCCTTCCTTGAACTTGAACTCCTGATCGAGCGGCACATGCCCGCGCGCGCCGCGCACCCAGCCGCGCTGCGACAGGATAACCGTGATCGGTTCCTTCTCGATCATCGCATCCATGCTGAATTCGACCGTGGGCGCGGCTTCCTCGATGCTGGTGCGGCGGCGCCCCAGCGGCGTGTCGGGCCCATATTCCTTGCGCAGGTCGGCAAGATCGCGCTTCAATCGGGTTCTCTGGCGCGCAGGCGAGCCTAGCAGCTTGTCGAGCACGTCCTTCTCCTTGAGCAACGCGTCCTTTTCCTGGCGCAGCTGCATTTCCTCCAGCTTGCGCAAAGATCGCAGCCGCATGTTGAGGATCGCCTCGGCCTGGCGGTCGGTCAGGCCGAACTCGGCCATCATCAGCACCTTGGGCTCGTCCTCGGTTCGGATGATCTCGATCACCCGGTCGAGATTGAGGAAGGCGATGATATAGCCTTCGACCAGTTCGAGCCGCGCGGCGATCTGGTCGAGCCGGTGGCGGCTGCGGCGCTGGAGGATGTCGATCTGGCTGGCGACCCAATTGCCCAGCAGCTCCTTCAACCCCATCACCATCGGGGTGCGCGTGGCGTCCAGCACGTTGAGATTGAGTCCGAAGCGGGTTTCCAGATCGGTGAGCTTGTAG
Organism: Alphaproteobacteria bacterium; assembly: GCA_018819685.1. Classification (GTDB taxonomy): domain Bacteria; phylum Pseudomonadota; class Alphaproteobacteria; order Sphingomonadales; family Sphingomonadaceae; genus Qipengyuania; species Qipengyuania benthica. The sequence continues at coordinate 736 of JAHJPT010000184.1, read as the reverse complement.
AGCGATTCCTTGAGCAGCTCGGGATCGACGTTGCGGCTGCGCGGGACCAGCACCAGCCGGATCTGCTCGTCGCTCTCGTCGCGGACATCCTCGAGGATCGGCAGCTTGCGATCGGCGATCGCCTGCGCGATCTGCTCGATCAGCTTGCCTTTCTGGACCTGGTAGGGGATCTCGCTGACCACCAGCTGCCACTGCCCGCCGCCCAGCCGCTCGATACCGGCCTCGCGATCCGCAGGCTTCTCGGCCTCGGCGGCGTGAAACCGTCCGCGTACGCGGAAGCTGCCGCGCCCTGTCTCGTAAGCTTGCGCGATCACATCGGGCCCGTCGACCACCAGCCCGCCGGTGGCGAAGTCGGGGCCGTGGAACAGTTCCATCAGCCGCGCGTGCTCGACATGCGGGTTGTCGATCAGTTCGAGCGTGGCATCGACCACTTCGGCGACATTGTGGCTGGGGATGTTGGTCGCCATGCCCACCGCGATCCCGCTCGAGCCATTGGCGAGCAGATTGGGAAACAGGCCGGGAAATATCTCGGGCTCCTGCTCCTCGCCGTTGTAGGTGGGGACGAAATCGACGGTGCCCTCGTCGAGACCTTCCATCAGCCGCACGGCGGTGCGGGTCATCCGCGCTTCGGTGTAGCGATAGGCGGCGGCGTTATCGCCGTCGATATTGCCGAAATTGCCCTGGCCTTCGACCAGCGGGTAGCGCAGCGCGAAATCCTGCGCGAGCCGGACCATCG
>JAHJPT010000183.1 GCA_018819685.1 Alphaproteobacteria bacterium | reverse complement strand
GATCTCCGGCGGCGGGCGCTGCAATTTCACCAATCTGGGCGCGGGCCCCGCGAATTATCTCTCGGCCAACCCGCATTTCGCGAAGTCCGCGCTGGCGCGGTACACCGCGCGCGATTTCCTCGATCTGGTCGAGAGCCACGGCATCGCCTGGCACGAGAAGACGCTCGGGCAATTGTTCTGCGACGGCTCGGCCAAGCAGATCGTCGCGATGCTGCTGGCGGAATGCGACCGCGCCCGCGAAAACGGCGGCGAGGTGACGCTGCGTTGCGGCGAGGAAGTGGCCGAGGTTTCGGCACAGGACGGCTACACCGTCCGCACCCAAAGCGGCGAATATCGCGCGGAAAATCTCGTCATCGCCACCGGCGGACCGTCGATCCCCAAGATGGGCGCGACCGGCTTCGCCTACGAGCTCGCGCGCCAGTTCGGCTTGAAGCTCGTCGAGCCCCGCCCCGCCCTCGTCCCGCTGACGCTGGGCGGCGACGATGTGCTGTTCCGCGAGATCTCGGGCGTCGCCGCGCCGGTCACCGCGACCGCCAACAAGCAGGCCTTCTCCGAGGCGGCGCTGTTCACGCATCGCGGGCTGTCGGGGCCGGTGATCCTGCAGGTCTCGTCCTACTGGAAGCCCGGCGACCCGGTAAGCGTGAATTTCCTCCCCGAGCGCGAAGCCGGCTGGCTGCTCGCCGCCAAACGCACCGCCCCGCGCGCCACGCTGCGCAGCCTGCTGCGCGAGACGCTGCCGCACCGGCTCGCCGATATCCTCGCCGAACGGATCGGGATCGCCAGCGAGTTAGGCAACGCCCCCGACGCCGCGCTGCGCGAGGCCGAGACCCGGCTGGCACGCTGGAGCTTCCACCCCAACGGCAGCGAAGGCTTCGCCAAGGCCGAGGTCACCAGCGGCGGCATCGCGACCGGCGAACTGTCCTCGCAGACGATGGAAGCAAAGAAGCACCCCGGCCTCTACGCGATCGGCGAGGCGGTCGACGTCACCGGCTGGCTGGGCGGCTACAATTTCCAATGGGCCTGGGCCAGCGGCGTCGCCGCGGGGGAGGCGCTGGGGGGATAGCGGCGTCGGTCGGATCCCCGTAGGCCCCAGAGCATTCGGAAAATCGGGAGCCCGCTTCGGGTGCGGAACCGAGCCGATCGGAACATCCGGATTCGGGTGGAACACGGACGTGAGCGGTCAGCTCTCCAAGAAGCTCCGCCAGCTGGGATCAATCGGGCGACCCGCCGCCTCGTTCAAATCGATTGCCCGGAGCATCGAAGTCCGGCTTGCCGGATCGCCTAGCCGGCGTTGCAAGACAGCCAGATTCACCCAGTCCTGTGCCCTGCCGGGAGACACACTCAAAAGGCTCTCCAGTCGCGAGACGGCCAGGGTAGGTTCGGCCCGCTTCATAGCCATCGCAACCAGTGTGCGATGAGCCGCGATCGCATCCGATTGCGGCAACAAGCCCGTATCGATCATCTTGATCAAAGCTTCCTCGCGCAATGCTCGGCTCTGAATACCGTCTCCGATTGCATACAGCCTCTGAGAGGCGGCCAGACGTTCCTCGGCATTGAAGTGGTCTTCATCCGCCATACTACGCAGAAGGCTTGCGCCCAGCTCCGCGTCGCCGCTCTCCCACGACCGGTCAGCTTTTGCGAGCAAGCAGGCAGCTTCCTTGCTGATAGCCTCGCCGTCGCTGCGGCAGGTTTTCGTCGTGATCTTTCGGGTTCCCCCAGCGAACGGATCCATTCCGGATCCTGGGACCAAGCCCATGACGCCGGTGTCTGTCGCGACGGGGCCGTCCTTGCGCACAGGAGCCCTCGGTAGCCGAGAGCCGGTCAAAACCATGCGCCTGTCCGCCGAGCCATGGACGACGATGGCGGGCGCCGGTTCCGGCGCAATTTCGTCGTCATTCGTCTCGACGCTTTGAGGCCTCTGGGGGACCTCGAGACTCTGCTCCGCGTAAGCCGGATAAGCAATTGCGATCAGCGTCGGCACGATCCAAACCAATTTCGACATGAGTCTTCCCTCGAACGCGCGCTTCAACCTGATCGATAAAGAGCATACTGGCAAGCAGAACGCCAAAGCCTTGGCGAAGCGATTATGCGACGTCCGCAATCGGGCCGTCCGCCGTCGATCGGACTCCGCAGAAATCGCGGCAAGCCGCCGATCCGCTTGCGCACTTGCGCACGTGCCGGGCCCATTTTCGGTGCCCGCTCTCAAAAAAGGCGATTTTCTGCCGCTGTTCCGGGGAGCCGGTGCCGATGAAACTCCACCGACAGTCCCCTCCCGGTGAAGTTTCAAAGGCCAGCCATCGCAACCCGCGATTAAGATCGAGCGGACGGTTGGATGCGTCAGAGATTGCACCTCTTGATATTTGTTGCAATCGCAAAAGTGCCCGGTGCGATCGCGATGAAGCTTGCAACATCTACTCTTGGCTGGGAAGCTGTTAGGAGGCCTCGCACGATCGCCAAGGCCGAGGTGACCAGCGGCAGTATCGGCCCCGCGAATTGTCTTCGCAGACGATGGAAACGAGAAACCCCAGTCTCTACGCGATCGGCGAGGCGTTCGACGTCACCGGCTGGCCGGGCGGCTGCAATTTCCAATTGGCCCGGGTCAGCGGCGTCGCCGCAGGGGACGCGCCGATCGGCTGGCGGCGTCCGGTCTTGCCGGTGCTGCCCCAAACGGTTCCGCGGACCTGCCGGCTCCGGATGTCACATGGGCGTCATGAACCGGTCGTAACGGCGACCCCCATTGGTCACAATGTCAGAGATTCGTAACAATGCACCGCACCCGGTTTTCACTCATGGCAGCAGCCTTG
>JAHJPT010000182.1 GCA_018819685.1 Alphaproteobacteria bacterium | reverse complement strand
CGAGATCGGGCGCCTGCTGCGCTCCGTCGAGACCTTCCCGGAGCGCTCGCATGTCATCGGCAGCTATGCGCTGGGCAAGGCGCAGCGGGTGATCGCCGAATTGCGCGCCGCGGGGCATCACGAGCCGATCTATCTCCACGGCGCGATGGAGCGGATGTGCCGGCTCTACGAGGAGCACGGTGTGAGCCTGGGCGAATTGCGGCTGGTCGCGGATCACACCAAGGACGAGATGCGCGGGAGCATCGTGATCTGCCCGCCCTCGGCGCTCAACGATCGCTGGAGCCGCCGTCTGCCTGAGCCGATTACCGCCATGGCGTCAGGCTGGATGCGGGTCCGCCAGCGCGCCCGCCAGCGCAATGTCGAACTGCCGCTGGTGATCTCCGACCATGCCGATTGGGGCGAGCTGACCCGCACGATCGAGGAGGTCGATGCGCAGGAGAACTGGATCACCCACGGCCGCGAGGACGCGCTGCTGCGCTGGTGCCAGCTCCACCAGCGCCGCGCCCGCGCGCTGGCGCTGGTGGGGTATGAGGACGAGGATGATTGAGGTGAGGCCGCACTGATGGAAGCCTTCGCCGCCCTCATCGACGCGCTGGTCTACACCCGCAGCCGCAACGAGAAGCTGCGGCTGATCGCCGAATACCTGCGCGCCACCCCCGATCCCGATCGCGGCTGGGCGCTGACGGCGCTGGCCGACGGGCTCGACTTTCCGGCGGTCAAATCGGGCACGATCCGCGCGCTGCTGAAAGAACGCGTCGATCCGGTGCTGTGGACGCTGAGCCGCGATTTCGTCGGCGACACCGCCGAGACCGCCAGCCTGCTGTGGCCCGCGCCCGAGGCAGCGCCCTCGCCGCCGGGGGTGAGCGAAGCGGTCGAACTGCTTGCCGCGATGAACCGCAAGAGCGTGCTCACCGAGCTGCCGCGGCTGCTCGACCGGCTCGACGCCGACGGGCGCTACGCGCTGCTCAAGCTCGCCACCGGGGGGATGCGGATCGGGATTTCCAGCCGGCTGGCGAAAACCGCCTTCGCGCAGGCTTTCGAAGTGCCGATCGACGAGGTCGAGGAATATTGGCACGGGCTCGATGCGCCCTACGCCGAGCTGTTCGCCTGGGCCGCGCAGGGCGAGCCCGCCCCCGATATCGCCAATCTGCCCACCTTCCGCCCCTTCATGCTCGCGCATCCGCTCGAGGACGGCACCGTCGATCTCGCCGATTACGCCGCCGAGTGGAAATGGGACGGCATCCGCGTCCAGCTGGTGCGCGCAGGTCAGGGCGATGCGGCGCAGACGCGGCTGTTCTCGCGCTCGGGCGACGACATTTCCGCCACCTTCCCCGAGCTGCTCGATGCGCTGCCCTTTGCCGCGGTGCTCGATGGCGAACTGCTGGTGCGCGGCTCGGCGCAGGGCGGCGAACAGAACGAGCGCACGCAGGGCGGCGCGGCGAGCTTCAACGCGCTCCAGCAGCGGCTCGGACGCAAGACGGTGAGCAAGACAATGCTTGCCGAGGCGCCCGCCTTCGTGCGGCTCTACGATGCGCTGCTGGTCGAGGGCGAGGACTGGCGCCCGCTGCCCTGGAGCGAACGCCGCGCGAGGCTCGAGGCGCTGATGCCGCGCCTGCCGACCAGCCATTTCGATCTGAGCAAGGTCGTCGAGGCAACCGATTTCGACCATCTGGCGCAGATCCGCGAGGGCAGCCGCGAGGAGGCGATCGAGGGGCTGATGCTCAAGCGCCGCGACAGCCCCTATATCGCCGGGCGCCGCACGGGTCTGTGGTACAAGTGGAAGCGCGACCCGCTGCTGGTCGATTGCGTGCTGATGTATGCCCAGCGCGGCAGCGGCAAGCGCTCGAGCTTCTATTCGGACTACACCTTCGGCTGCTGGGCGGGCGACCCGGATGGCGGCGCCGAACTGCTCCCGGTGGGCAAGGCCTATTCGGGTTTCACCGACGATGAATTGAAGAAGCTCGACCGCCACGTCCGCAGCAACACGGTCAACCGCTTCGGCCCGGTGCGCGAGACCGACAAGAGCCTGGTGTTCGAGGTCGCTTTCGACAGCGTGCACGCGAGCAAGCGCCACAAGTCCGGCCTCGCGATGCGCTTCCCGCGGATCCACCGCATCCGCTGGGACAAGCCCGCGCACGAGGCCGACCGGATCGCGGCGCTGGAGGCGCTGATCAGGGATTGAGTTTCCCGCTGCCGGGCGCATGATCGACCGATGCACCGCTACGATCCCGCACGCCAGCGTCTGGCCATCGGTCTTGCCGGACTGGCCGGGCTGGTCGATGCCTCCGGTTTCGTCGTGGCGGGGGGCTATTTCCCCTCCTTCGTGTCGGGCAACACGACCCGGCTGGGCGTGGATCTTGCCTCCGCGCCGGCGATGGCCGCCGTTCCGCTGGCGTTGATCGGGTGCTTTCTCATTGGGGTAATCGGCGGCGCGCTGGTCCTCCGGCGCGCGCGCGGCTGGCACAAACGGGCCCTGCTCGGGCTGGTCGCGGCGATGCTCGGGCTTGCCGCCGCAAGCCTCTGGGCGGGCGGCGAATGGCCCTTTCTCGTGCTCGCCGCAATCGCAATGGGGCTCGCCAACAATGTGTTCTCGCGCGACGGCGAAGTGACGGTCGGCGTGACCTACATGACCGGCGCGCTGGTCAAGTTCGGCCAGGGGCTGGCGGGGCGTCTGGTCGGCGAGGCACGGCCGGCCACCCGCGGTTACGGAATGCTATGGGCAACGCTGGCCGCAGGCGCGGCGCTGGGGGGATGGCTGTCCTCCCAAGAACCGCGGATTGCCGCAGCGACGGCATTTGCCGCAGCCGTGCTGCTATGCGGTGCGGCCTTCCGGATCGAGCGAGGAAGCCCGCTTATCGAAGGCTGAGCGGCGCTCCAGCACGACCCGAAACATCAAACCGGCGCATTTGCCAAGGCCTCGGCGTGATGCTTCGCGTTCTCGGCGTAATGCATCACCCCCGCTCGCATTCCCATGATCGCGGCGTCGGTCAGTTCCTTCATCGGTTTGGCCGGCCGCCCGGCCCAGAGCGAGCGCGGTTCCATCACCTTGCCTTCGGTCAGCATCGCGCCGGCTGCCAGCATGGCGTCGCTGCCGATCACCGATTTGTTCATCGCGATGGCGCCGAGGCCCACGAAGCCGCGATCCTCGATCACGCAGCCATGGCACATCGCCATATGGCCGATCAGCACGTCGCTGCCGATCTCGAGCGGCGAGCCCTCGGGGTCGCCCGGGCGCGGCGGGTCGCAATGCAGCACGCTGCCGTCCTGGACATTGGTCCGCTCGCCGATCCGGATGGTGAAGACATCGGCGCGCAGCACGCAATTGTACCAGACCGAGCTGCCCTCGCCGATCTCGACATCGCCGATGATGGTGCAGCCCGGCGCGATGAAGACGCTCTCGTGGATCTTGGGGGTCTTGCCGTGGATCGGAACGATGCGGACGCCGGGCCGGTGGATGCTCATGTCGTTTTCCCAGGATGTTCTGCCATTGGATTGAGGGCAGAATGGACGCGAAATGGTCGCTCCACAAGTTCTGTGCCGGGGGCGGCAGGTGGTGCCACGACAGATTGCGGCGCCCGATGGCACCCGAAGCGCACGATGTCAGGCGCCCGTGCCGTTCCGCTCCGCCTGCCACGCGTCGCGGGCGATCGAATAGACGATGATCCGGCCGCTGTCGGGATCGAATTCGGCATTGTCGAAATCGAGATCCTCGCGCCGCCTCATGCCGAGGCGCTCCATCAGGCCCCAACTCGCCGTGTTCCCCGCCACCGTGAGCGCAATGACCTCCTGCGCGCCGAAGCGGTCGAAGGCGAGGTCGAGCGAAGCCGCAGCGGCTTCCCTGGCGTAGCCCTGCCCCCAGGCATCCTCGCGCAAGCGCCAGCCGATCTCCATCGCCCCGATCGGCCCGCCTTCCTGATTGCTCCGCTTCAATCCGCAAAAGCCGAGCAATGCACCGTCCTCGATGCGCTCCACCACCCAGAAGGTGTGGCCGTGCTCACTGCGGTAGGATGTGAGGCGGTCCTGCGCGCCCTGCCGCTTTTCGGCATCCGCTACCCCGCCGAGCCAACGCATGACCGCAGGCGTGTTGGTCCCCGTCCAGAACGGCGCCCAGTCGCCATCGCGCCAGTCGCGCAGGATCAGCCGCTCGGTCTCGGCGACGGTTTCGCCAGCCGCGTCAGCCATTGAGGAGGCGTGCCGCCACGGCTGCGTGATAGGTGAGGATGCCGGTGCAGCCCGCGCGCTTGAACGCGATCAGCTTCTCCATCATCAGCGCGTCGCGGTCGCCCACCCCCGCCGCCGCGCCCGCTTCGATCAGCGCGTATTCGCCGCTCACCTGATAGGCGAACACCGGTACGCCGAAGCGTTCCTTCACCCGCCAGATCACATCGAGATAGGCGAGACCCGGCTTGACCATCACGCTGTCGGCCCCTTCGGCGATGTCGAGCGCGACCTCGCGCAGCGCCTCCTCGGCGTTGGCCGGGTCCATCTGATAGCTCTTCTTGTCGCCCTTGAGCAGCCCGCCCGAGCCAACCGCATCGCGAAACGGGCCGTAGAAGGCGGACGCGTATTTGGCGGCATAGGACATGATCTGGACGTTGTGGTGCCCGGCCATCTCCAGCGCCATGCGGATCGCGCGCACGCGCCCGTCCATCATGTCGGACGGGGCGACGATGTCCGCTCCGGCAGCAGCCTGGTTGAGCGCCTGATCGACCAGCACCGCCACCGTGTCGTCATTGGCCACATAGCCCTGCGGATCCAGCAGGCCGTCCTGGCCGTGGCTGGTGTAGGGATCGAGCGCGACATCGGTGAGGATCCCGATATCCGATCCGCAGGCGTCGCGGACCGATTTGATCGCGCGGCACATCAGATTGTCGGGGTTGAACGCTTCCTCGCCATTGTCGCTGCGGCGGTCGCCCGGCGTGTTGGGAAACAGCGCGATGCAGGGAATGCCCAGCGCGACCGCCTCGCGCGCGCGTTCGGCGATCCCCTCGACCGACCAGCGCGACACACCGGGCAGGCTGGCGATGGGTTCTTCCACCCCCTTGCCCCCGGTGACGAACAGTGGCCAGACCAGATCGCTCGGTGCGAGACGGGTCTCGCGGTGCAGCGCGCGGCTCCAGCCGCTCGAACGGGTGCGGCGCAGGCGAAGGTGAGGGTAGCTGGCGTCCATGGCCGACCTTTGCCGCAAAGCACCGGACCTTTCAATCGCCGGGCCCTTCAATCGCCGGGCCCCGAATCGCTCGGTCTTCGATCGTCCGGTCGCGTTGCTCTAGGACAGTGGCTCCGAGCGCTTGAGATCGAGTCGGTCGATCTCGCGCAGCGGTTCGCGCCCTGCACGTTCAGCCTCGGTCTGGTCGAGCTTGGCCAGCGCTTCGCCCGCCTCAACCGTCTTGAGCTTGGCCAGCGCGGCGCGGAACGCGCGCAAATCATCCCCGCTGAGCTGCGCGCGGGTGACGAAAGATACGCCGGCAGGGTCGATCGAGCGCCCGCCGCGGTACATTTCGTAATGCAGATGCGCGCCGGTCGAGAGCCCGGTCGAACCGACATAGCCGATCACCTGTCCGCGCCGCACGCTCTGCCCGCTTTGCACCGCGATCCGGCTCATGTGGCAATAGCGGGTGTCGAGGCCGCCACCATGCCTCAATCGGACCGCATTGCCGCAGCCGCCCATGCGTCCTGCGCCGGTCACCCGGCCATCTGTGACTGCGACGATCGGGGTGCCGTGGCGAGCGCGGAAATCGACCCCGGAGTGCATCCGGCGATAGCCCAGGATCGGGTGGCGGCGCATGCCATAGCTGGAACTCATTCGCCCGGGCACCGGCGCGACCAGTCCGCTGCGTTGCTCGCCCACGCCGGAGGCCTCGAAGAAGGCCCCCTTCTCGCCCCAGCGCATCAATTGCGCGCGCGGCTTGTCGTCGCTTTCGAGCCCCGCGAAGAGCAATTGCCCGGCCTGGCGCTCTCCGGTCGCGGCGCGGCGATGCGCGACGATCAGATCGAACGTGTCGTCCGCAGCAATGGCGCGATCCATG